>JBFISV010000230.1:0-4563 GCA_041608415.1 Woeseiaceae bacterium | reverse complement strand
GGCGTGCGCTTCGAATCGAGGCATCGTCCGTCGAACCCGATACTTTCGTCGTGTCGCTGGGCAGGTCGCTGGCTGGCCAGTTCGAACGATTGACCGCGTTTCGCAACGGCGAACGACTCGCCGACGACGTGTCACGCGCCGAGTTGCAGGATTCCTTCACGAATAAGGGCCCGTTCGTTGCATTCGATGTCACGGGCCAGCCGTTCGCGCTCAACGAAAACACGCCGGGCAACGTGCAATCCTTGTCGCTCGGACCGACGGGACTGTCGGCCGGGGGCTTCTTCGAGGTCGGCGACGTTCTGATGGGCGAGGCGAAGCCCGACGTTGCGCAGGATGAGGTTTTTACGTCCATGGGCGGGCTGATCGATCTCACGGCGGAAACCGGCGAGGCGCGTTACGATCCCGACGCGCCGTCGTTCAGCGACAGCCGTGGCGGCCGCGCCGTCAACGCGGATGTGGCAACGAACGACGTCTGGATTTTCGTCGGCGCGGGCAGCGGTTCCGGTATCGCGCGCTACGCTTATGACACGGGAGCGCTCACTGCGGAGCAATTCCTCGAGCTGCCGCCGGGCCCGTTCGACGGGACATCGTTGTTCGATGTCGGCACGGACCGGCTCGGCGTCGTGGCCAACACGATATCCGGGCTCGTCGTCATCGACAAGGTGGCGATCCAGTAAGGGTCTCGATCGCGGCCCAATCGTGGTCCAATCGTCGCCCGGCCGGCGACAGTCGGGCACCGGGGAACCTGTTATCGCTCCCGCAACGTCTTCAGGCGCGCTTCACGTTGGCCGGCCTCATCTCCCCGAGCTTCGAGGCCGTGAAGGCGTAGACCTCCTTTTTCTTCGCCTGGCCGCTGTTCGTGTACACCAGCAGCCGCTTGCCGTTCGTGCGCACCATGACGATGCCGAAGGCGGTCCGGCTGAACGCGAAGAACTGGCCGCGCTTGGGAATATTGACGATGTTGGACCCGGATTTCTTTGCCTCCCTGGCCCCCGAGGCCGACATGTTGTGCCACTGTGGTGCCACGTAACCCTCGACGTTGAAAAACGCGACCATCTCGGTCACGAGGATGATCGGCTCGTCGACCCGGGAGAACCGCCCGAGCGCCCCGATGAGCGTCGCGCGCGGATGGATGTGCTCCTTGCGCGAACTCTCGTCGCCCGACGAGACGACGGACACGACGGGCGCAACCGCCTTGACGAAGTGCTTGTCGAAATCGGCCGAGCCGTGATGGGGCACTTTGAAAACTTCGGAGCGCAGCGTCGCCGCGCCTTTTTTCCGCAGGTGGATCTCGGCCTCGTGATTGAGGTCGCCGGCGAACAGGAAGCGGAATTGGCCGTAGCGCATGCGCAGGATGACGGAATGCCCGTTGACCGTGTGCGACGCCGACAGTCCCGTGAAGCGCGGTGCATCGCCCTCCTCGACTTCGTGCACCCCGCGCGGCGGATTGCCGAGGAACTTGAGGCCAGCCTTACCGCCCACTTTGGTGACGAGCGGGCCGAGAACCTCGGTTTCGATGCCCTCGTCGCGAAGGAAATCGAACGCATCGTCGTCGCCGGCCTGGAGGCGCCGAAAGTCGATCGGCCCGTGTTTGGCCCAGCGCTCGAGCGCCTTTCTCCAGGCGCGAAACGGCCTGTTCATCTTCGCGGTATCGACCGCGAGCAGATCCTCCTCGAGCGCCGTGATGATCGTGCTTTTGCCCTTCTTTTTCGTCGTGCCGAACATCTCACGATCCGGACGGCTCTTGCGCTTGCCGGCAACGGTCTTCTTGCCGGGCCGCTTGACGAGACCGTTGTGATAGACGCGTTTCGGGTAGATGAAGAGCCGCTTCCAACGGCTCTTCTCGTCGAATTCCTCGGTCTCGGATTTGAAGATGCGAGCCAGCCCCTCGAAGTGATCGGCATCGCCGTGCGAGACGAGCATGCAGTCGATCTCTTTCGGCTTGTCGGCCGACGATCGACGGTAGCGCCCGGCGAGGTAACGGGCATAGAGCTGGTTATCGCCGCCGTCGATGAGTACGACCTTGCCCTTAGGGCTCTCGATGACGGTGCCATCGCCCTGCTGCACGTCGACGAAATCGACCTTGAGCACGTCGTCCTCGTCAACGGGTTTGACGACCTGTGACGGTTTGATCTTGCTCGACTTCGTCGGGACGATGAAGCCGCTGGTGGAAAACGGCCGGATCGACCCGTCGGACTCCTCCTTGAACCCCCACAGCTGGATCTCGACGTGCTTGTCGCTCACGTTCCTGACCTTGACCTCGTCGCCGAAAGCCAGCGTTCTTTTGTAATCCTTGCGATTCGCCTTTCCCCACACGTCTGCAAGGTCGACGTTGATGACGCACTTTTGCAAAGCCATTTGTCAATCCCCTGTTAATTTTCCGGTAATTCTCCGGTGACCGGTGCCTGGCGACGACCTTTCTGCGCGACGACGGGCCCGACCGGCACTCGCGCTTTACAGTTTCAGTATAGATGCCGAATCCGCGACTCGCGACCGGCGCCCGCTGCCTCCGTCAGACCGTGCGGATGGCGGCTGAAACACGGTTTCGGCCTTCCTAGGAACCACCGATGTTTGCAACACTCTGCGGATCGTCGAGTCGCGCACTTTCTGCGCTAACATTGACGTCCTGGTCGACGAGGGGTAGACGCGCGAGATGAGTACCGCGGCGAACAGCGGCGCCGAGCACGACGTTTGCGAACTGGCGGGGCGCCTCGCATCGGACGGATTCGTGCTGCTGCCCGAACTGTTGAGCGCCGCGCGCGCGCAATCGATCCTCGACGTGTCGCGCCGCCGGTCACGCGCCGTAAGAAAAGCGCTCGGGTCGCGTGAGATCGGCATCGGCAGCGCGGCAGGCTACATCGAGATCGTGCAGCGCTCGCCCGGCCGATGGGACGTGCCGATTACTCCGCAGCAGTTCGGAATCGACGACCGCGAGATGCCGTGGTGGGGCCTCGTTTCCCGGGTACTGGGCGGGGATGCCGAGCACTCGTTCAGCGGCGTCGTGTCCGCCGAACCCGGCAGCCCGGCGCAATGCTGGCACACCGACTCGCCGCACGTGGCGGCCGAGCACCTGCCGCCGCACGCCGTCAACGTTTTTTTGGCGCTGCACGACGTGCCGATGGTCATGGGGCCTACCGAATTCGCGCGTGGCTCGCATGTTCTGACCAACCACCTGGGCAATCCCTCGCTCGAGATCCGCGAACTGGTCTACCAGCACACAGGCACCTCACCGGAGTCACTCGTGGCCGGTACCGACCATGCCCTGCCTGCACGCTGTGCGAGCCCGATGGCGGCGGGTTCATGCCTCGTGTTCGACGACCGGCTCCTGCACCGCGGGTTGGCAAATCAGTCCGGGACGATGCGCCACATGGCGTATTTTTCCTACCGCAGGAAGGGCTACGCCGAAAACACGCACTTCGAGTCGCAGCGATCGGTGTTCGATACGGATACCTGAGCTCCGGATCCGTGCAAGCCCCTGCCCGTGAGTCGATCTAAGGAGACTCTGAATAAGGATTGAAGGATTGATCCAGGGATCGGACGGCGGCGTCAACCACGCCGCCGTCCGTATTTTTCCGCTCGCCGAGCGCCCGGCAAATCATCCGCATCCTGGCCGGGCGCCCAACAAACCGCGTATCAGCGGCTCGCGAGCACGGCGCCGGGCTGGTCATCGCTCAAGTCGAAGCGGTCCAGCGTCATGACCTTGGTCCACGCGGCGACAAAGTCGTTCACGAACTTCTCGCGAGCGTCGTCCTGCGCATACACCTCGGCGACGGCACGCAGCTCCGAGTGGGATCCGAAGATCAAATCGACTGGCGTGGCCGTCCACTTGAGTTCGCCCGATGCGCGGTCGCGGCCCTCGTAGACACCCTCCATATCGGACGAGCGCGACCACTTCGTCGACATGTCGAGCAGGTTGACGAAGAAATCGTTGCTCAACGCGCCGGGCCGGTCCGTGAACACGCCGTGCGCCGATCCTCCGGCGTTGGCGTTCAGGGCACGCATGCCGCCGACTAGCACGGTCGTTTCGGGGACCGTCAGCGTCAGCATGTTGGCTTTGTCGACCAGCATTTCCGCCGGCGACATCCGGGCGCCTTCGCCGAAGTAGTTGCGGAATCCGTCTGCGTTCGGTCGCAGCACCGCGAACGACTGCACGTCGGTCATTTCCTGGGAGGCGTCCGTGCGCCCCGGCATGAACGGCACCCGCACGTCGTGGCCGGCGTTCTTCGCGGCCTGCTCGATGGCTGCCGCCCCGCCGAGCACGATCAGGTCGGCGAGCGATACCTTCTTGCCGCCCGCTTGCGAGCGATTGAAATCCTTTTGGATCCGCTCCAGGCGCTTCAACACCTTCGCGAGCTCCTTCGGGTCGTTGACGTCCCAGTCTCTCTGCGGCGTGAGCCGGATGCGGGCGCCATTCGCGCCGCCGCGCAGGTCCGTGCCGCGGAAGCTCGCGGCGGACGCCCAGGCGGTGCGGACGAGCTCGGGCACCGAGAGGCCCGACGCCAGGATCTGCGCCTTCAGCGCCTTCGCGTCGCCCGCGTCGATCAGCTCGTGATCGACCGCGGG
>JBFISV010000229.1:0-4571 GCA_041608415.1 Woeseiaceae bacterium | reverse complement strand
TCCCGGAAAGGACTGATAGCGACGCGTGCGGCTGCAACCACACCATCATCAAACTGGCTCGAACGGGATTCCTCATGCATATAAGCGGCCTGCACCCATGCCCACTTACCGTCGTACTCGACTTTGATGCCGGGTTTCCGCGAATTGGAAAATACATTGCTTGCCAGCGAACGCTCATTAAAAAACTGCGAAGCCAGGCTCTGCGTTTTTTCCATACCCGCCGGCTCTTTGAATTGTCCGACGAACAACGACCAGTCCTTAATTGGTTTGAATTTCAGAAACAGATTCGCAACGTGCCAGTCTTTATGCGGGTCGTATTTTCCGGAAGCTTCGATTTTCAGCCGATCAGTCAGTTCGGCTTCGAACTTCAATTTCGCTTGTCTTACGTAGAAGTCATCGCCACCACTTCGTGCGCCGCTATCGTCGATGAACATTCGGCCCTGATAGTCGATAGCATCGACCAAAAGCCATGAAGAAAAATCGAATTTGTTATCCGCCTGCACAGCAACAGGAATGAAAGCAGTCAGCAACAGAAGGAGCGGCGTCTTACTTCGCATTTTCGCCCTCTGCACAAAACAGCAGGATCTTCACATTGCCTTTTATCAAGTCCAGCTTACCCAGCTCGAACTTGATGATGTTCAAACCGGTCCGTTCACGTAACTCCTCCAGCAGTTCCTGGTGTTGTCCCGGTTGGACTTTATCGACACGATCGTAGGTGATCTTGCGTTCGTATACTGCCGGTGCAAACCGCTGAGATTCAGCAACAGCGGCCAAACCGACCAGGCCGAATACAATCAGGGTCAGTTCTTCATAGGGCCTTTGTGCAACCGCACACATGAGCGATAACACGATTACGGTAAAGAGATAGGTCATATCCCTGACTGACAGGGTTTCCGTACGGTAACGCAACATCGAAAAAATGGCGAAAAGACCAAAAGCAAAACCTATGGACAGATCGATGTCATGCAACAGATAGGTAATGAAGAACACACCATTGCCGAACATGAAAAGTGCGAAATAAACATCGCGATTGGGTGTGATGCGGAAGAAAATCAAGCGAAGCAGTGTGAGACTGCCAAGCAGAAAGATAAGGTAGCGGTAGATGAGCTCTTGTTCGAACATGGAAGAAGGGCGCTCCGAGGCCTACTTGGCTTAATAAGCTGATGCCGATGCTAACAAGCCAGCGCTAATTCTTATGTTATCGAGTCGAGGGTTTTACATCTTTAGGAGACGAAAAAGTTGAAATAGATCACTAATCAAACATTGAAAGACAGAAATTGTTAAAGAGAGGGCATCACTGATGCATGTCGAAGAACGAAATCGAGTCGGTGAGTAATATTGTGTAGCTGAGGCAGGGAAGTCGCACTTTACATATTCATTTGACAATTTGTCAGCGTAATACATTCCTGCATTTTTCGTTGCTTCCTGTCACCTTTAATGCCTGTCGTTCCTGTTGACCCATCTGAGACCCTCGAGCTGTTGTACGCAAGTACGCGTGATCAAAGCCGCCAATTCGAGGAAGCTCATCAACCATTTGCTGCTCCCTTGAATGCGTCTGTCTATTTTCAGGAGCGTGTTTGCGAGTCGCGTACGATGCGACGTTGAGAGTCGTTGTCCGGGCGTACGCCGATCCGGTTCTTTCGCGACTCGCAGGCCGAACGGGAGAAATGCGAAACGACGGCGACAATTCCGGCGACGTAACGGCGGATCAAGCGCGGTGTATGCGGGAAGTGGTGTGAGTCAGCCGCGCGGCGTTTCGCACTGCGCTGAGCATCGGCAATGGGCGCACACACGGGCCTACAACGATAAAATCGTTCGTTAAATTCCCATCAATAGGCTGCGGCGGGCTGCCCGATCAGTACGCGAACGACGCAATACCCACAGCGGGTCAATAGCGCAACACGGGCCCCGCGTCAGGCGGCATTCGACTTGCGGCTGTGCGTGAGGAAATGGTCTTCGAGCACCTTGGCCACGCACGCCGTCAGGCGCTTGCCGGTTTCGATGTGCAGGAACTCGTTCGGGCCGTGCGCGTTCGACTTGGGGCCCAGGAGCCCCGTCACGAGAAACTGTGCATCGGGAAACTTCTCGCCGAGCATGCCCATGAACGGGATCGTCCCGCCCGTGCCCATGTACATCGAGGGTTTGCCGAAGAATGCCTGCGAAGCCGCCTGCATCGAAGCTTCGAGCCAGTCCGCGACCGGAGGGGCATTCCATCCCGCCATCGTCGAATCGACGTTGAATGCGACCTTCGACAGCGGCGGCGGGTCGGCTTCGAGCGCCTGTTTTACGCTTGCTGCAGCCGCCTCCGCATCGCAGGTCGGCGGTAGCCGGAACGAAAGCTTCAATTCGTTATAGGGCAGCAGCACGTTGCCCGCGTCGACGAGCTGCGGCAGGCCCTGGGCGCCCGTCACGCTCAGCGTCGGCCGCCAGGTGTTGTTGAGCAGGAGTTCCTGCGGCGACTCCGAGGGCAACGGATCGTCAACGGCCCAGGGATACTTCCGGTATACCTCGGCATCGAGGGTCTCGGCCGCCAGGCGCGCCTGCTCCACGCGGCTCTCCGGGATCTCTGCGTGCAACGCATCGAGCGTGAGTTGCCCGGAGTCCTCGTCCTCGATGCGGCTCAAAAGCTTGCGCAATACACGAAAGCTCGAGGGTACGATGCCGCTCGCGGTGCCCGAATGGACGCCCTCGGTCAGTACGTCGGCACGCAGCGTGCCCGTGAGGTTGCCCCGGAGCGACGTCGTGCACCAGAGCTGATCGTAGTTGCCGCACTCGGCGTCGAGGCAGACGACGAGACCCGGCGAGCCGAGCCGGTCTCCGAGCAGGTCGATGTAGTGCGGCAGGTCGAAGCTGCCGCTCTCTTCGCAGCCTTCGATCAGCACGACGCAGTGCGCGTGCGGAATGCCCTGTTCCTGCAAGGCCCTGATTGCCGTCAGCGAACCGAAGGTTGCATAACCGTCGTCGGCGCCGCCGCGGCCGTAAAGCTTGCCGTCCTTGATGACGGCTTTCCAGGGGTCGAGATCCTCGTTCCAGCCGCTGAACTCGGGCTGCTTGTCGTAATGGCCGTACAGCAGGACGACATCGTCGGAGTCGCCCGGGATATCCAGGAACAGCACGGGCGTGCGGCCCTCGATGCGTACCACCTCGACCGACATGCCCTTGACCGGCTGGGTTCGGCACCACGCCTCGAGCATCTGCACGGCGCGGTCCATGTGGCCGCGTTTTTCCCAGTCGGGATCGAAGGACGGCGACTTGTTCGGAACCGTGATGTACTCGCAAAGCTCGGGAACGATCGACGTGTCCCACATTTCGTCGACGAACTCGGCCGCCTTGTCGGTATTCATGATTCAGTCGCCCTCGGTCAGGTCGCGGTACAGCGTGCGCGTCATGCGTTCCGTCGTGATGAATACCCAGTCGTAGGTATCGTGATAATCGGCGAGCGGATTCGCCGCGACGATTTCCTCCTCGCTCTTACCCGCTTCGACCATCGCGGCAACGCGACGCCGGCTGTCGGCGAGCATTGCCATGACTCCGCGCAGGTCCGATCGATCCGCGAGCGGGCCGTGGCCCGGGATGATCTTCGTCTCGTCATCGGCGAGCGCCAGGATTTTTTTCTGTGCCGCAATGTAGCCCTCGACGGTGCCGCCGTTGTCGAGGTCGATGTACGGGAACATGCCGTTGAACATGATGTCGCCGGTATGGATCACGTTGGCGCCGGGGAAATAGATGACCGCGTCGCCATCGGTGTGGGCCCGCGGCAAATGGAACGCGCGCGCCTCGATGCCGTTCAGATGAAACGTGATGCCCTCCGCGAACGTCACGACCGGCAGGCCGCCCGGCCCGCCGGCGGGGCCGGGGTCGGCGAGCAGCCGCCTGCGGATGTTGTCGTGCGCGAAGACCACCGTGCCGTCGTCCGCGAAATGCGCATTGCCGCCGGCGTGATCGCCGTGCACGTGCGTATTGATCATGAAGTTGACCGGTCGGCCGGCTGTGTCGGCGACATGCTCGAGCAAGTTCGGCGCGAGCGCCTCCAGGCTGTCGTCGATCATCGCAACGTAATCGTCGCCGACGAGCAGCCCCATGTTGCCGCCGCCGAAACCGCCGACGCCCTCGACCATGAAAATTCCCGGCACGATCTCGGTCGATTTGAACGAAGTCGCGAATTGCTGCGCACTCGCGGCACAGGCCAGGGCACACATCGACAAAACGCATACGCGCAGCATGAGCGGTCTCCAGCTTCGTTGAACGGGGTCGATAATTGCGACGATAGTACCGCAAATCTCGGGCGTCAGCCGTTGCTCGGGAATGTGAACTGGGCTTTCTCGCGGACGCCGCCCGACGGCCAGCGCTGCGTGATCGTCTTGCGGCGCGTGTAAAAGCGCACGCTGTCGGGTCCGTAGGCATACAGGTCGCCGAACAGCGAGCGTTTCCAGCCGCCGAAGCTGTGGCAGGCGACAGGCACCGGCAGCGGCACGTTGATGCCGACCATGCCGACCTTGATGTTGTCGGCAAAATAGCGGGCGGCCTCGCCGTCACGCGTGAATATGCAGGTACCGTTGCCGTATTCGTGG
>JBFISV010000228.1:0-4577 GCA_041608415.1 Woeseiaceae bacterium | reverse complement strand
ATCCCGCTCGCGGTGGAAATCGAGTGCTTTGCGCTCGAGGACGCCAATCGCGCCCTGCGCGAGCTTCGCGCCGGCGACGTGCGCGGCGCGAAAGTTCTCAGCATAAACGGCCCCGGGTAGTCCGAATCGCCACGGGCGCGCCGCGTCCGCCGCTCACGCGAGCGGCTATACTGCAGCCGTGCGCGGAGGAGAAAATGCAGCACGACATCAAATGTTATCGTTGTGGCGGAGCCTTGAGCGAGCTGTCGCTGCCGCTGTCCCGGCAGGACGAGTGCCCGCACTGCGGCGTGTACCTGCACGTCTGCAAGATGTGTCGCCATTACGATCCGGCGGTGCCGCGGCAGTGCCGCGAGGACGGTGCCGAAGACGTGACCGAGAAGGACCGCGTCAATTTCTGCGATTTCTTCGTTCCCAGTGAGCACGCTTTCGACCCGGCATCGAAATCGGCGGCGGATACCGCCGAGCAGCAGCTCGCCGCGCTGTTCGGCGACGGCGATTCGCCCGACGCACCGGCGCCGGCGAGCGACGCGGAGAAACTCTTCAAGTGAGGCGGTCAACAAAGTGAAGGTCAACCGGCGGAAGTTCTTGCGCTCGGGCGCCGCCATGCTCACGCTGCCCGCAATCGCGGCGTGCGGCACCGACAAGCACCCGACCGAGGGTGTGCCGCGCAGCGAGTTCGACGCAAACTCGACGGCAGAGGAGGTCACGGCCGGCATCGACCTCAAGGGCAAGATCGCGGTGGTCACGGGCTGCACGTCCGGCATCGGATTGGAAACGATGCGGGTGCTCGCGCTGCGGGGCGCCTACGTTCTCGGCACGAGTCGATCCTACGAGCGAGCGGACGCGGCGTGCCGGCGTACGCCCGGCATCACGTCGCCGCTCGAACTCGAACTCGCGGATCCCGAGTCGGTAATTGCCTGCGCCGACGCCATACGCTCGCTGAACTCGCCGCTCGACATTCTCGTATGTAACGCCGGCTATCGTGGCGGCGGCGGTGCTCGCGAACTCGTAAACGGCATCGAGAAGCACCTCGCAATCAATCATCTCGGCCATTTCCTGCTCGTCAATCGCGTACTCGACCGGCTGTTTTTCTCCTGGCAGGGCCGTGTGGTCGTGGTCGCGAGCCGCTCCTCGTACCGGGGCGCTCCTGACGAGGGCATACGCTTCGATGATCTGACGCTTGCAGAAAATTACAGCGATTCGCTCGCCTACGGACACTCGAAGCTCGCGAACGTGCTGTACTCGCTCGGCCTCGCGCGACGGCTGCGGGGCACACGGATCACCTCCAACTCGCTGCATCCCGGGGTCATTGATACCGAGATCGACCGCAACCTGAATCGTTTCGTGCAGTTCGGCTTCGGCGTGCTGACCTCGATCGCCGGCAAATCGGTTGCCGAAGGCGCGGCGACCAGCTGCTACGTTGCCACGAGCCCGCTGCTCGGCGCCACGAGCGGCAAGTATTTCGAGGACTGCAATGCGGTCACCGTGCCGGCGAGCCACCACAACGACATAGCCATGTCGGACAGGCTCTGGGACCTGTCGGAATCATTGTTGGGCGATTATCTCGTCACGCACGAGCGGCCGGACTGGAGCGAGTTCGAGAACGGCCTGCGCCGCAAGCCCGCAGAGCCACAGACGTGAAGCTGGATCCGGGCAAGGCGCTCGTCGTTCTCTCCGGAGGCCAGGATTCGACGACCTGCCTCTACTGGGCGCTCGATCGATTCGGCCCCGGCAACGTCGCCGCGATCACGTTCGACTACGGGCAGCGGCACCGCGTCGAACTGCAATGTGCCGAGACGATCGCGCGAGAAGCCCGCGTGCCCTGGACCTGTTTGCCGATCGACACGTTTTCGGCGCTCGGCGGTGACGCCCTGACCGATGCGGGGATTGCGGTCGCCACCGCGCCCGACGGGGAGTCCGGTCTGCCGAACACCTTCGTGCCGGGTCGTAACCTGGTGTTCCTCACGTTTGCCGCCGCCTATGCCTGGCGCGAGCGAATTCGCAATATCGTCGCTGGCGTTGCGCAGACGGACTACAGCGGCTACCCGGATTGCCGCGAAGAGACGCTCGAGGCGCTCGAGCGAACGCTCGTTCTCGGCATGGAATGCGACATCCGGCTGCACGCGCCGCTCATGCATTTGTCGAAGAAGGAAACGGTGGAGCTCGCACGCTCGCTCGGTGCGCTCGAGGTCATGCGGCTCACGCATACCTGTTACAACGGGCGGAGGCCGCCGTGCGGCAAATGCCCCGCCTGCGAGCTTCGCGCGCGAGGATTTGCCGAGGCGGGCGTCGAGGATCCGTTGCTGTCGGTGGCATGACCTACTCCGTAAAGGAAATCTATTTCACGCTGCAGGGCGAGGGCGCGCACAGCGGGCGTCCGGCCGTGTTCCTGCGGTTTGCAGGCTGCAATCTCTGGTCGGGGCGCGAGCGGCATCGGGCCGACGCGGTCTGCAGGTTCTGCGATACGCAGTTCGTCGGCACCGACGGGCCCGGCGGCGGCAAGTTCGAGACGGCCGGCGATTTGGCGGAGGCCGTCGCGTCGCAATGGCCCCGGTCCCGCGGCGGGCGAGACCGCTACGTCGTCTGTACGGGTGGCGAACCGCTGCTGCAGCTCGACCGGGCCCTGATCGACGCGCTGCACGCTGCAGGCTTCGCGGTCGGCGTCGAAACCAACGGCACGATTGCTGCGCCGGACGGCATCGACTGGCTGTGCGTGAGCCCGAAAGCCGCTGCGCCGCTCGTCCAACGGCGTGGCAATGAACTCAAGCTCGTATACCCGCAGGTCGAGCCCGAGGCCCGGCCGGAAAACTTCGAGGGTCTCGATTTCGAACAATTTTTCCTGCAGCCGTGCGACGACGAGGATGGCGTCGCGAATACGCGCGCCGCGATCGATTACTGCCTCGAGCATCCGCGCTGGAAATTGAGCCTGCAGATTCACAAGCTCATCGGCATCGCCTGAGGAGCCCGGTGAATCACCGCGTCGGCAGCATCGTTTTCGGCCTGGCGGTGGGTCTCGTCGTCGCTGCCTGGTCCTACCAGTGGCTGGTCAGCCCGGAGAAACTTCGCGAACGCTCGGAGCAGGAGCGCATCGTCACGCTCGCGCGCGCGCATCTCGCCGCGAAACTCGGCGTCGACGATCCCGAAATCGTCGATCCGCTCGCACCACAACGCAAGGTCGGCAAGGTGTACGTGTTTCGGACCGCTGACGGATGGGAGGTGTCCGGCTTTTATCGACGTCGCGGCGAGGATCGCTGGCACGCCTTCCTCATGTCGATCGCGGCGGACGACTCGTTGCGGCTGCTGAAGATCAAGGACCGCAACGACGGACTCGCCGTTCGCTCCCTAGACGACCCCGCTCTCGAAGTCGTGCCCTGATGCGGGCAGCCGCTTCTCACTGTCCTCGTGGCGCCACTCGACCACGTTCATTTCGATGAAAAAGAAGGCGAGCAGCCACAGGAATGCATCCCAGAAATCGACGAAATCGCCCTTGATGCCCCAATAGATCGCAGCGAGGACGAGCGTCGAATAAAACACGAATTTCAGTGCGTTGCTGACGCGGAGCGCGCGGCCGGTGAGTTGGTTTCGCTCCTGCATGCGGACGTCGAACTCGAGAATCACGACGATCAGGATCCATACGCCGGCATTGATCAGATCGACCCACGCGAGACGCTGAATCTCGACCAGCCCCGGTTGATCGACGATCGCCGGGAGTTCCCCGAATCGCATGAAAGACGTGTTGCTGCTCAGCGCCACGCAGTTATTCGCAGCGATATGAACGTATTCGTCGAGGTCGACGGCGTAAGACCAGTCGCCCGCCGCGAGCGAGCAGAGCTCAGTAACGCCGGCCAGTGGTGCGACGTCGTAGACGAAGAAGACGTTCTCGAGGTAGCCGTAGAACGCATAGACGATGAACGCGTAGGAGAAGAATCTCACGCCGTGCAGTGTCAGCGTGACAGGGCGCGTAAAGTGGCGGTCTTCGAGGACGTAGGTTTCCAGCTCGAACATCAGGAGCAGCACGACCCACGCAGCGGTATCGATCGTGGCCGCGTAGGCTTCGATGACCTGCGACAGCGCGACGCCTTCCGGAAACTGCAGCAGCGCGGCCAGGTACTCTTCGCGGCCGAAGAAGAAAACGTTCAATGACAGCAGCGCGTACACCGCGTACTTGAATACCTGGAAAAAGCCTGCGCGACTGATGGTCAAACCGCTACCTCGCCGGAACGCGGCCCATTGTATACGGACGCGCACTGAACGACAGCCGACCTCCGCTGTCGAAGCACTGGCCGAGCGTGTGGCGGGCGTCGCACCGCACACCGGCGCGTACGACCGCAGTATGCCCGGTGCCCTGGAATCGCCGCCCGAACGTGCGGACAATGGCGCGGACCCGCCATAATAGTCGCCCGAACTGATTGCTGACGATGATCGATGACGATGAATGCCGGTAATCGGCAACCCCGGGATCGGGGGGCGTCGTTTTCAAATCCCTGACCGAATTCGAGAGACCGAAATGCCTTTACACCCCAGCCCGCTTGCGTTTTTTGCCATCCTGTTATCGCTGATTGCACCGCTCGCGGGTT
>JBFISV010000227.1:0-4585 GCA_041608415.1 Woeseiaceae bacterium | reverse complement strand
GCGTCGCCTGCGAATTGTCGCCTGAATCGTAGAGTCTAATCAGGCGGAAATCGTGTGCAACGAGAATCTCGAGGTCTTCGAGGATCTCGGCGTCGCTCGGGTTGACGGCGCCGTCGCCGCGGTCCGGGTGCTGGCCTTCGCGAAAGCCCGAGTAGGCGACGGCCATGACTTCGCCGGCGATCAGCGCATCGGGCGCCTGCCTGAAGCCGGCATCCTCTTTGGGCAACGTCGCCTCGTGCGGCGACGACGTGCATCCGCCGAGGAAAAGTATGATGACGGCCAGCGTGTCGCGATATTTCATTGTGCTCTCCGGTAGACCGTGTTGATTGCGCCGTGCGCCTGCCCGGCGTTCGAAGCCGAATGCTCGAAGCCGTTCGCGGCGAGGGCGTACGCTCGTAGTATTCTCATGTCACACCTTGACGAGCATCGCCTCGAGTTCCTCGAGCGAGCGGCCCTTCGTCTCGGGCAGGATGCGCATGACGAACACGAGCCCTATGACGGCGAACAGCCCGTAGATCAGGAACGTGCTGGCAACGCCGATCGTTTCGAGTTCCCACGGGAAAATCAGCGTCACGAGGAACGCGACGGCCGAATTGACCAGGCCGACGAAGGAGATCGCCATGCCACGCACGCGGTTGGGAAACAGTTCCGCGAACAGCACCCACATGACGGGGCCGATCGACATCGCGAAGCTCGCGACGAAACCGAGAATGGCAAACAGGATCAGCATCGGGTTCATCGCGATCGCGCCGCTGACGAGCGGCGATTGGAATCGCTTGTAGACGTCAGCGCCGATGGTCTCATAAAGCGCCGTGCGAAACTCGATGTCGCTCTCGTAGGTGACACCGGCGAGCGCCGCTATTTCCTGGCGATCGATTTCGGGCGGCAGGCCGTCGATCGCGGCTTGGTCCAGCGTATACGTGGCGGAGCCGAAACCGTAGGACAGCGCCAGCATGCACACGGCGATCCCCGTCAGCCCGAATCCGAGCAGCATGCGGCGGCCGAGCTTGTCGATCAGCGACATTGCAACGACCGTGAAGACGAGATTGACGAGGCCGACGAGCACCGCCTGCATGAACGACGCATTCGTGCCGATGCCGGACTGCTCGAAGATCATCGGCGCATAGAAGAACACGGAATTGATCCCGGTAATCTGCTGCAATATGCCGACGGCAAGGCCGATCGTCAGTACCAGTTTCAGCGACGGGTGCAGCAGCGTGCGGACCGAGACCCTGCCGAGCTTGGCCTCCGCCTCGAGGCTCGCCTTCACCTCGCGGAGATCGTGCTCGGCCTGCTCCTCGGTACCTACGCGCGCGAGGATTGCCCGCGCCTCATCCTCGCGTCCCTGCATCGCAAGCCAGCGCGGGCTCTCGGGAACGAACAGCAGCGCGAAAAAATACAGCACGGCAGGCAAGGTTTCGATGCCGAGCATCCAGCGCCAGTTCCATTCGCCGAGACGCAGCGACTCGACCCACGCGGCTTGCGAGTCGCCGAGGGTCAGGATCAGGTAGTTGCTGAAAAACGCGGCCGATATGCCGATCACGATATTGAGCTGGTTGAACGACACCATGCGGCCGCGGATTGCCGGCGGCGCCATCTCGGCGATGTACATGGGCGCGATAATCAATGCGGCGCCGACGCCGAAGCCGCCGATCATCCGTGCCACGATGAACAGCAGGAAATCGGGCGCGATCGCCGACGCGATGGCCGACACGGCAAACAGCAGCGCGGCAAACTTCAGCACGAGGCGCCGGCCGAGCCGGTCGCTGAGCGGGCCCGACACCATCATGCCGAACGTCGCGGTCAGCGCGAGGCAGGACACCGCCCAGCCGACCTGGATTTTCGTGAGTTCGAACTCGACCTCGATGAAGCCCACGACGCCGGAGATCACGGATGCGTCGAATCCCATGAGGAAGCCGCCGAGCGCGACGATCAGGGCGACCGTCGTGGTGAAGCGCGTGCTTTGTTTCATTGTTGTTATCCGCCGTTGTCGTGCGGCGACTCAGTCGCGTTTGATGATTCTGAACCCGGTTCTGAATTCAGTCTCCGAACTGCCGCCGATCCACGCATGGAACGCGCCCGCTTCGGTCGCGAGTTGCAGGTCGCGGCCGTAGAAAGCAAGGTCGTCGGTATGCAATTCGAAATTTACCGTCAGGGTCCGGCCCGGCTCGATGCGCACCCGTTTGAAACCCTTGAGTTCCCTCACGGGACGCGTCACGCTCGCGACGAGATCGCGAACGTATAATTGCACGATTTCGTCGGCGGCGACATCGCCGCTGTTCGTGAGCTCGGCGCTGATGGTCACGGTATCGCCTGGCTCGATCTCGTCCGCGCTCGCGCGGATATCGGCATAGTCGAACGCGGTGTACGAAAGCCCGTAGCCGAAGGGGAACAAGGGCGTGTGCCCCGCGTCGAGGTGAAACGAGGTCATGCCGAACGAGGTCTGCGCTGCGCGACCGTCGATATCGTCGATGTGCACGACCGTATCCGGCGACGGCGGCTTGCCCGTGTGCTTGTGGTTGTAATAGATCGGCACCTGGCCGACCATTTTCGGAAAACTGACGGGCAGCTTGCCCGACGGTGACGCCACGCCGAACAGCAGGTCGGCGATCGCCGGTCCGCCCATCGCGCCCGGGTGCCAGGCATACAGCAGCGCGTCGACCTCGTCGATCACGTTTGTAAGCGTCAGCGGCCGGCCGGCCATGATGACGGCGACGACGGGTGTGTTCGTTGCACGCACGCGGCGTACGAGTTCGGCCTGCGCGCCCGGCAGATCGATGTCGGCGCGCGAGTGCGCCTCCCCCGACAGGATGGCTTCCTCGCCGAGGAACAGGATCGCCACGTCGGCATCGCGGGCAACAGCGACCGCCGCGTCGAACTCGCCGGTCTCGCGGCTGCGGCTCGTGTCCATCGCGGGCACGAAATCGACCGATGCACGTTCGCCGACGAAGTCCACGATGCCCTTGAGGCCCGTGATGCAGAGCGTCGCATCCCCGTCGAACATCCAGGTGCCGATCTGGTCATGCGGCGCGTCCGCGAGCGGCCCGATCACGGCGATGCGTGTTAGCTCGTCGGCCGCGAGCGGCAGTACCGCATTGTCGTTCTTCAGCAGGACGGCGCTTTGCAGTGCGGCGCGCCGGGCAAGCGCGAGCGCGCGGGTGCCGTCGAGATGCCTGTCCGCATCGACGTAAGGCGATTCGAACAGGCCCAGCCGGAATTTGGCACGCAGGATATTGGCGGTGGCTGCGTCGATGCGCGCGAGCGGCACGAGCCCCGCGTCAACAAGGCCCTCGAGATGGCCGCTGTAGGCATCGCCCGCCATCTCCATGTCGACGCCGGCGGTCGCCGCGGCACGGGCCGATTCGCGGTCGTTTTCGGTCAGCCCGTGAATCGCGAGCTGCCGGACCGAATCCCAGTCGCTCACGACGAGACCGTCGAACCGCCATTCGTCGCGCAGCACCTGCCGCAGCAGGAATTCGTTGCCCGTGCACGGTATGCCGTCCAGATCGCTGAACGACGTCATTACGCTCGTAACGCCCGCCGCGACCGCCGCCTGGAACGGGCGCAGGTGTACGTTCAGGAGTTCGTTAGGGGGAATGTTCGTGGTGTTGTAATCCTTGCCGCTCTCGCTCGCGCCGTAGCCCGCGAAATGTTTCGCGCAGGCCGCGATCGTGTCCGCAGCCGAGAGGTCGTCGCCCTGGAAGCCGCGGACCATTGCAGCCGCGAGCACGCTCGCGAGATACGGATCCTCGCCCGGACTCTCGGCAATGCGCCCCCAGCGAGGGTCGCGCGTGACGTCGATCATCGGCGCGAACGTCCAGTTGATGCCGCTGGCCGCCGCTTCGGTCGCGGCCAGTCGCGCGCCGTCGCGGACGAGATCGGGGTTCCAGGTAGCGGCCTGGCCCAGCGGTATCGGCAGCGCTGTCTTGAAGCCGTGAATGACGTCGCGGCCGACGAGCAGCGGAATGCCGAGGCGGCTTTCTTCGACGGCGATGCGCTGCAGCTCGTTGACCGTGCCGACGTCGACCACGTTGATCACGGAACCAATGCGACCCGCCCGCAAATCCTCTGCAAGGTAATCCGGCGCATAGCCTTCGCTCGCATTGCGCTGGCTCATCTGGCCGATTTTCTCGGCGAGCGTCATGCGCTCGAGCAATGCACTCACATACCGCTCGATCGATCCCGGGCTGCTCTCTCCGGGGCTCGTCGAGGGGCTTGCGTCGCTTGCGCTCATGATGGTATTCGCCTTTTTCACATCGACTGCGGGCCGCAGCGCGCGGCGAACCCGGCGTTGCCCTCTTTCCGGTATCAGGCCGTCCAGTGGTGTCCGGATAGCGCGGAGCGATATCGTTTGTAGCAATATTTGACAGCGCTGTCAATTTGCTCCACCATGGCCCGATCACAACGAGTAAAGCCGGCAGACTGGGATAAAGAGCCAATATGAGCCAGACGACCCATTACGAAACGGCACCCCAGGACAGGATCCCGCTTCAGCAGAAACTGGTATACGGGCTCGGCGCATTTTCCAACAACCTGCTGGCCGCCGCGATCGGCGGCATGATCATCGTCCTCAATCTCGGCCTCG
>JBFISV010000226.1:0-4586 GCA_041608415.1 Woeseiaceae bacterium | reverse complement strand
TACATCTGGCACCAGGCGAAGTTCCACCCCGTCACCAACCACATGCGCTGCCACATCCACTTCAAGTTCCCGGACGGCTCGAAGCTCAAGAAAGCGTTCACCTACGAATGGCGCCTCTATACGGCGCCCGAGCTTCGCGACCTGCTGCTCGAGGCCGGGTTCGGCAAGGTGACGGTCTACTGGGAAGGCGAGGACGAGGACGGCGAGGGCAACGGCGAATTCACGCCGGAGGACAAGGGCGAGGCCGATCTGGCATGGATTGCGTATATCGTTGCCGAAAAATAGCTTGTAAAATAAGCGCATGGCCCGGGATCTTGAAGTAGCAATCGTATTCGCCGATGTCGTCGGCAGTACGCAGCTGTACGACAAATTCGGCGATACCAAGGCCAGCGAGACGGTGGCAGTCTGCCTCGACATCATGAAAGACGCCACCTATCAGTTCAATGGCACCGTGATCAAGACGATCGGCGACGAGGTAATGTCGACGTTCCCTACCGTGGACGAAGCCATGGGTGCCGCCGTCATGATGCAAAGCCGTATCTCCGCGGACAGCAAGAAAGATGCCAGCATTCCCGTTTCGATTCGCGTCGGCTGTCATTTCGGGCCTGTCGTGCAGGAACAGAACGACATTTTCGGCGCCGCCGTCCACACGGCGAATCGCATGACCTCGCAGGCCAAGTCGCGGCAGATCGTGATCTCGGGCGACACGGTCGAGCACATGAGCGAGGAACTCCGGCAGCAGACCCGGCAGATCGACCTCGCGACGGTACGCGGACGCATCGACGAAGTCGCGCTTTATGAATTGCTGTGGAACCCGGAGGAGGCGACCAGCATGTTGCCGACTATCGGGTGGGAAAAATCGGAACGCAATGCGTCGACGATGGTGCTGACCTACCGCGGCCAGGTCGTCGAGGTGTCGGACAAGCACAAGAGCGTCAATCTCGGCCGCGCCGACGACAACGATATCGTCATCAAAGGCAACCTCATTTCACGCATCCATGCCAAGGTCGAGATGCGGCGCGGCAAGTTCGTTCTGATCGACCAGAGCACGAACGGCACCTTCCTGCAGGACGTGCGCGGCAAGGAGACCTTCGTGCGCCGCGACATGACCGAGCTCGCCGAAGAGGGCACGATCGGACTCGGGCGGGCCGAGGAGCCCGGCACCTCGCTCGCGATCCACTACAAGGCAATCGGCTAGGCAATCGGCAAGGCATCGCGCCCACTCGATTCGCCCGAATCCGGGCCAGCGAATTTCGAAATCAGGATGCCGCGGCGAGCGCCGCGGCGACGCGTTGCTGCTCGTCGCGCAATTCCCGCGGCAGGCGATCGCCGTACGACTCGAGGTATTCGCCGATCGATGCCAGTTCGGCCTGCCACTGCGCGGTGTCGATGGACGTCAGGTCGGCCAGGGTCTGCTCGCTGATGTCGAGGTCGCTGACGTCGATATCGGCGGCATGCGGCAAATAGCCGATCGGCGTCTCTACGGCGTCGACCCGTCTCTCGCAGCGGTCGATGATCCAGCGCAGCACGCGCAGGTTCTCGCCGAATCCGGGCCAGAGAAATTTGCCGTCCTTGTCCTGCCGGAACCAGTTGACGTGAAAAATTTTCGGTAGCGCGTCGGAGCGCTCGTCGAACGACAGCCAGTGTGCCCAGTAATCGGCAAAGTTGTAGCCGCAAAACGGCTTCATGGCCATCGGGTCGCGCCGCACGACGCCCACTTCGCCGATATTGGCGGCCGTCGTCTCGGAGGCCACCGCGGCGCCAACGAGCACACCGTGCTTCCAGTCGCGGCTCTCATACACGAGCGGGGCCAGCTCCTTGCGCCGGCCGCCGAAGACGAGCGCCGATATCGGCACGCCGTCGGGCGCTTCGGCGAGCTTCGAATAGCTCGGGTTGTTCGTTGCGGCAACCGTGAAGCGGGAATTCGGATGCGCGGCCGGCCCGTTGCCGGGCTCGTACGCCCGGCCCCGCCAGTCGAATGCCGGTTCGCCGACCTTCTTGTCCTCCCACCACGGTTCGTTGTCCGCCGTGCGGCCGACATTGGTATAGATCGTGTCGTGTTTGATCATCTCGAACGCGTTCTTGTTGGTCTTTTCGTTCGTGCCCGGAACGACGCCGAAATAGCCGGATTCCGGATTGATAGCGCGCAGTCGTCCCGCGTCGTCGAGATGCAGCCAGGCGATGTCGTCGCCGAGCGTCCAGACTTTCCATCCGGGCTGCGAGGCCGGCGGAATCAGCATCGCGAGGTTGGTCTTGCCGCAGGCGGATGGGAACGCACACGCGACGTAGTGCGTTTCCCCCTGCGGGCTTTCGATACCGACGATCAGCATGTGCTCGGCGAGCCAGCCTTCGGTCCGGGCCTGGTAGCTCGCAATACGCAGCGCATGGCATTTCTTGCCGAGCAGGGCATTGCCGCCGTAACCCGAGCCGATGCTCTTGATCGTCAGTTCCTCCGGGAAGTGCATGATGAAGCGTCGCTCGGGGTCGAGATCGCCGGTCGAGTGCAGCCCCTTGACGAACTTGCCCTCGCGCTCGATGCGCCTGAGCGCCCGTGTTCCCATGCGCGTCATGATCTTCATATTCGCGACGACGTACGCGCTGTCCGTGATTTCGACTCCGCAGCGTGAAAAGGGCGACTCGATCGGGCCCATGCAGTACGGGATCACGTACATCGTGCGGCCGCGCATCGCGCCGGCAAACAAGGCGTCCACCTTGGCGTGCGCCTCGGCCGGGTTCATCCAGTTGTTGTTCGGGCCGGCGTCCTTTTGCTCCGCGGTGCAGACGAAGGTCAGGTGCTCGACGCGCGCGACGTCGCTCGGGTTCGACAGGTGGAGGTAACAATTCGGGTAGGTCTCGGCGTTGAGTTCGGACAACGTACCGTCCCCGGTCATCTGCGCCACCAGTTCCCGGTACTCGGCATCCTCGCCCGTGCACCAGCGAATCGCGGACGGCTCCGTGAGCGCGGCGACGTCGTTGACCCACTGCTTCAGGGAGTCCAGATTCGTCGTCATGCAACAATCTCCGATTTGGGTGTATGAGGCATGCTCCCGCCTCCGAAGCATTGAGGGCTCGCATTATAGCGACTTGAGGCACATGTGCCGTGCACGAAGCCGCAAAACGGTGAACGGGTTCTCAGACTTGCCGAAAACGCCCGGGCGGCGCTGGCAGGGTGCCACTGATGACGGACCAGGAACCGCGAGTCTACGGGCAGAGTCTCGGGGTACCGCCAACCGCTTCCGCCTCGAAGCGACGTAAGCTATTGAACTGATTGCTCATCTCACCCGTTTCCGCGGCGGCATCGAAGCGCCACTCGACCACTTCGACGAGGTCGCACTGCCCCGTGCCCTGGCGGCTCGCGAAGGCGAGCAACAGGAGGTGGCCCGGGCCCGTGGCCGAGTCGACCGGCAGGCTCGCCAACACGACGCGGTGACGCTGCGGGAAAAAGGTGAACTGCCACAGGTATTCGGCAAATTCCCGGACCCCGTCCGGCGACAGGGGGCGCACATTGAGCTGGCCTGCAAAGCCCGACAGCAGGCTTCGATCGACGCCGTCGCGATTCGTATTGCTGCACTTGAACACGCGTGCGAAGCCCGGCGACGTCACTTCGTCGACGTTGCCGATGTCGTCGTCGTAGGCGAGATCGCGAATGAATTCGTAATAGCGATCGTTCTCAAACGCTCCGACGTAATAGCCGCTGACGCTGCGAGACGCGTTGTCATCGGCCTCCCAGGATTGTGCGATCGAAAACTCGTCCGTGCAAAGTTCGTAGGACAGCGACTCGTCCAGCACGTGATGGACCGTGTAACTTTGCGGCGTGCTCGCGCGCTCGTCGACGAAAAATCCGTCGGGCACGCTGTAGTCGGGATCGTAGACTTTCGCGATGATCTCATCGTCGGCCGGCAGCGTCAGCGCAGCGTTGGAATCCGAATTGCCATCGGGCGGCGCAGGCGGCACGGGCGGCAAGGGCGGCATCGGCGATGCACCGCCGCAGGCGTTCAGCAGCGCCAGGGCCGGCAGCAGAGCAATGACAAACCGTCGCATCGGAGCGGCCGTGCCGCAAATCAGGCCGCCGTCGCGTCCTTACGCCAGATACACAATTCGCTCGGCGCCTGCACGCCCATTTTCACGCGATTGCCGGTGGCGGAAAATATCGTAATCTCGATCGGCCCGGACCTGAACAGGTCCGCGAGCGTCATCTGCGGATCTATTCCGTCTCCCGGCTTAATCTCGATGGACTCGGTATCCTTGCGGCTGACGATCAACATGGCCTGGGTTCCTTCCGTTGCAAAGGGTTTGTCATGCCCGCGCCAGTGACTGCTTGTCCGCGTTTGCGGCTTCGCGGCCTTTGCGCTGATAGGTATCGGGTACGGCGTCTTGGCCGCGGATTACCGCAAGATTGCCTGCGATCGTGTGCTGGTGCGCCTGGACAATGGCGCCGTTGGTCAGGTTGAGCACGTTACACTCGGTCGCGATTTCGAGAAGCTTCAGCCAACGCTTCGCGACGGCGGAATCGTCGTCGCACCACTTCAGGAAGCGCTCCATTTGCCCGGAGCCGGCACCGAAACCCGAGGCATCGCACAGCGCCG
>JBFISV010000225.1:0-4619 GCA_041608415.1 Woeseiaceae bacterium | reverse complement strand
GTCATACGATCGCAGTCCGGGCTCGCCCCGCAACCACGTAATCTGGCGCTTGGCGAGCTGCCGCGTGGCGTACAACGCACGCCGGCCCGCCTCCTCGAGATCGAATGCACCATCAAGGTGCTGCCAGAGCTGCCGGTAGCCGACCGATCGCATCGACGGATGCTCGGGCGTCAGGCCCGGCCTTTCCCGTAATACCTTCACTTCCTCAAGGAAGCCATTGTTTAACATAAGGTTTAGACGCTTTTCGATGCGCTCATGCAGGATCCTGCGCGTCGAAGGCTGCAGCGCGAGCTTGAGGTAGGTGCTCCTGGCGTCGGAGGCGCGCGGCTCACGGCTCTGCCAGTCGCTCAGCGGCCTGCCCGTCGCCATCCACACCTCGAGTGCGCGCTGGATACGCTGCTTGTCGTTCTGCTCGATTCTCGCCGCGGCAGCGCTGTCCACCTCGCGCAGCCGTTCGTGCATGGCCGGCCAGCCGGCTTTTTCAGCCGCCGCGTCGATCTGTGCGCGTATTTCGGCATCGGCGGACGGCAGTTCGGCGATGCCGCCGGTCAGTGCGCGAAAATACATCATCGTGCCGCCCGTCAATAACGGTACCCGGCCCTCGTCCCGGATCGCCTGCATTTCGCGCTCTGCGTCGCGCACGAAGTCGCCGGCCGAGTAATTTTCTTCGGGGTCGCGAATGTCGATCAACCGGTGCGGCACGCGCGCCAGCGTGGCCTTGTCGGGCTTGGCGGTACCGATGTCCATGCCACGATAGACGAGCGCCGAATCCACGCTGATGACATCGAGCGGGAAACGCTTGCAGAGTCGAACCGCAACGTCGGTCTTGCCCGACGCCGTCGGGCCCATCAACAGGATCGCCTTAGCGGCCACGCAGGAACAGGCGGTCGAGTTCGGCGAGTGTTATCGCGGTCCAGGTCGGGCGGCCGTGATTACATTGGTCGGCCCGTTCGGTCGTCTCCATTTCGCGCAGCAGTGCGTTCATTTCGTCGAGCGTCAATTGCCGGTTGGCCCGCACCGAATGATGACAGGCCATCGTGGCGAGAAAATCGTCGCACGCATCGGCAACGCGATTGCTGCTGCCGGCTTCGGCCAGGTCGGCGAGCACGTCACGCAACAACGCCTCGGCATCGGCACCTTTCAACAGGGCCGGCATTTCGCGGATGACCAGGCTCGTCGGACCCGTCCGATCGATTACGAGCCCGACCGAGGCAAGCAGTTCCCGTGTTTCGACGACGCGGTCCGCCTCGCTTTCGGCGACAGAGACACTGGTCGGGACGAGCAGCGGCTGGCGGACGACAGCCTTGTCGTCGAAACCGTGCTTGAGCTTTTCATAAAGAATGCGTTCATGCGCCGCGTGCATGTCGACCACGATCAGGCCGTCGGCGTTCTCCGCGAGGATATACACCCCGCCAATCTGCGCGATCGCGTATCCCATCGGCGGCGTGCTCGCCTTGTCGGTGTCGAGATCGACGGCCGCCGATGCGGAAGCTGCGGATAACGTGTTGTAGGCCGCGAGCGACTCACGCACAGCGCCGCGCATGGGGTGGTGTATGCGCGACAGGGGCATCGCAGACTGGGTCACGAAAGCTTGCGCCGCCGGCCCGTTCGCGGCTCCCGCGCCGCGTTGCGCGGTGCCGCCGATACCACCCGGGCGCGTCTCGCCGAGGGCCGTCTCGATCACTTGCGAAACGACGCCGTGCACGCGGCGGCCGTCCCGAAATCGGACTTCATGCTTGGCCGGGTGCGCGTTGGCATCGACACTCGCGGGATCCATCGTGATGCCGAGCACGTAAGCTGGATAGCGGCCGTGGAACAGCACATCTCGATAGGCATGGCGCGCAGCGTGCGCGAGTGTCTTGTCGGAAATGCTGCGGCCGTTGACGAACCAGTACTGCAGGTCGGGCTGGCTGCGATTGAAGGTCGGCAGACCGATCCAGCCCGACAACGCGACCCCGTCGGCGTCGTGTTCGATAAAGACGGCCTGCTCGGCAAATGCGGCGCCGCAGATTTTTTCGATCCGCGCTGTTCGTTCCCCGGCTGTCGAGGCCGTCGGCAATTGCAAAACCGCGCGCTGGTTATGCGTCATCGTGAACGCGACGTCGGGTCGCGACAGCGCCAGGCGCCGGACCCATTTTTCGATATGCGTGAACTCGGTGCGCTCGGTGCGCAAAAAACGCCGCCGCGCCGGCGTGTTGTAAAACAGGTCGTGCACCTCGACGGTCGTGCCCGGCGGATGTGCGGCCGGCCGTGGCTCGCTGATTTCGCCGCCATCCGCGTCGACCTGCCACCCTTCCGTTGCTTGCGCTGTGCAGGATACCAACGTCAGGCGTGCCACCGACGCGATGCTCGGCAGGGCTTCACCACGAAATCCGAGCGAGGCAATGGCCTCGAGATCGTCAAGGCTCGAGATCTTGCTCGTCGCATGGCGTGACAACGCCAGCGGCAGTTCCTCGCGCGCGATACCGGCACCGTTGTCGCGAATCCGGATCAGTTTCTGGCCGCCGGCGACGATGTCGATCTGTAAGGCGGTGGCGCCAGCGTCGAGGCTGTTTTCGACGAGCTCCTTGACGACCGAGGCCGGCCGCTCGACGACCTCGCCCGCAGCGATCTGGTTGATCAGGTGATCAGGGAGTTGTTGTATCGGCATCGGTGGCGGGCATGGCTGGCGCGGCCCACCATTCTAAAGCCTGGCTAGCTGCCCGGAAAGATCGGTATTGCGAGGGTCTGCCCGACCCGGATGTTGTCGTTGTTGAGCCGATTGGCCGCACGCAGCGCCGCCGTGCTGACATTGTAGCGCTTGGCAATTTCCGACAATGTATCGCCGCGAGCAATCGTGTACTTGACCTCGCGGGCCGGATTACGGCGAATGTCCATCGCAATCTGGGTATCCGGCGGCGGGTTGGTGTAGAAGTAATTACGAATGCCGGCCAGGATAGCATTCGCGAGCCTGGACTGGTGTGCCGGATCGCGCAGACGTTTTTCTTCGCTCGGGTTCGAGATATACGCGGTCTCGATCAGAATCGACGGCATGTCGGGCGACTTGAGCACGAGGAATCCCGCCTGTTGCACGGTGCGGCGCCGCACGCGCACGACATCGGACAGCGACGCAATGATTTTTTCACCAACATCGAGGCTCGCACTCAGCGATGCATTCTGTGACAGGTCCAGCAGGACCTCGGCAAGCAGCGGGTCCTTGTCGCTGAGCGACACACCGCCAATCTGCACGGATGCGTTTTCACGCTCTGCGAGCAGCCGCGCTTCCTCGTCGCTCGCGCCCTTGAGAGACAACGCGTAAACGGTCGCACCGCTGGCGCGCCGGTCACTGAAGGCGTCGGCATGTATCGACACGAACAGGTCGGCGTCATGCTGGTGCGCGATCGCCTTGCGCTTGACGTGGTCGACGTAATAGTCGCCGTCGCGGATCAGTACGGCCTTCATGCCGCGCTCGGCATCGATCCTCGCTGCGAGTCGCCTCGAGATCGCGAGTGCGACGTCTTTTTCGCGCGTTCGCGAACTGCCGACGGCGCCCGGGTCATGGCCACCATGCCCCGGATCGATCGCGATCACGATGTCGCGCCCGGGCTTGTAGGCTTCGGATGCACGCTTGACGGGCTGAAGGTTGCCCGTGCGCTGCAAGTCGATGACCAGGCGATCGCCATAACTGCTGTTCGGGCCGGCCGTGAAACTGCGCGAACGCACGTCCTCGTTGAGATCGAGCACGACCCGCAGCTTGCCGTCGGCGCGCACGGCGCTGCGAATGCCCTTGACCGAGCCGAGCGCACCGGGCGGGTCACTGGCCAGCGTGCCGGCGAGACGGCTGTTATCGAGATCGACGACGAGGCGATCCGGGCCCCGCAGGGTAAAAATCGTGTGCCTGGCCGGCTGGCTCAAATCGAGCACGACGCGCGTCTTGCCGGCTTCGGACCAAAGGCGGATGTTTTCGACGACGGTGCCAGCCTGCACGGCGCCTTGCGCCAGCACAAGGAACGTGATCAAAAACAGGCGTTTGCAGGACATTTGCGGCACGCGGCCTCAGCAGAGGGATTATGTCGGGTGAGTATACCTCTGCGCCCGGAAATTCCAACATTTTCAGTTCAAAATTATGAAGATACCGGGCTTACTTCATCTTCCAGCTGAGCCACCAGGTGCCGCCCCCGGTCCGACAGGCCCTCGAGTATCGCGACACGCCCGTCGCCGTCATAGCGAAGCTCGAGGCAGAGGTCTGCAGCAATGGCCAGTGCCGGCGCCCGGTCGGGCCATTCGACGAGCCGAAAGCCCTCGGCAAGCTCGGTCCAGCCCAGGTAGCGAAGCTCCTCTGCATCAGAAATTCGATATAAATCTATGTGATACAGCGTATTGCCGCGCACTTCATAGGGCTCGACGAGGGTGTAGGTCGGGCTCGGGATGGCTCCCTCGTGGCCGAGCGACGTGATCAATGCCCGCGCAAACGTCGATTTACCGGCGCCGAGTTCGCCCTCGAGCAACAACGTCCAGCCCGCCGTGTCCTGCGGCAGAAGCGCCGCGACGCGCGCCGCCAGCGCGTCGGTCGCGGCCGGGTCCGGCAGCCGCCGCCTCATGGATTGACGACGGCCCGCAGCGCGGCCAGCAGCTCGGTC
>JBFISV010000224.1:0-4624 GCA_041608415.1 Woeseiaceae bacterium | reverse complement strand
TGCCCCGCGGTTTTGCTATCTTGGATGCTCTGGCGTCTGCTGGGTACAGCAAACCGGACAAAGACGGACATCCTCCCCCGAACCTGTCTTTGCAACCTGGAGCCGGCGCGCGCGCCGGCTCTTTTCTGCGCCGCAAAACGAGGATACGACGAACGATGCGCACACGATTTCTCAGTGAAGGGCTGCTTTCCCGACTGTCGCGTCGGCGTTTTGTCGGCACCGCCGGATCGGCGACGGCCCTGGCCGGCGCAGGGCTGCTGCCGCTGTCCGGTCGAGCCGCAGATTTACCCCGCGTGAGCGAGGACGGCGCCATAGCGAAAGCACTCAACTACGTTCACGACGCGCAGACGGTTGACGCGGCCAAGCGCCAGTCCAACCAGTATTGCGTGAACTGCGTGTTCTTCGCCGGCAGCAACGATGACGGTTGGGCCGGATGCGATCTGTTTCCAGGCAAGGCCGTCGCCGGTCGCGGGTGGTGCAGCGCCTGGGCCGCGGAATGAACATGAAATCGACAAAGGAGTGAAATTTATGGAAATGGTTTTTCTGATTTTGGTACTGAGCGCGGTCGCGGTTTTCATTTCCGCGCAGAAAGATGCAATGAACCGGCGGCTCGACGAGCGCGAGCAGGACCGGGCTTAAAGGCGTTACACGGTTGGAGCTGCATGCCGGGACGATCACATGTGACGCACGAGCGAATGACAGAGCGCCGTTGCACTCGTGAACGCCGCTTCAATCCGTCCGCGAACGAACCAGTCGCCGCAGGCGGCGATCCTCGAATCGGCATCGATAAAATGATCCGGACCGGACTGTGAGTCGATGTTCGCGAAACGCCATCGATGTAGCCGGCAATGAGCCGCCGCTTCCACGTCGATGCCCGTTACCGCGGAACACTCGCTCAGCAGGTGACGCGCGACGGAGTCAGCGTCGTCGTCGAGGTGTGCATCGGCCCATGCGTTGGTCGAGTGCACGACGAGACAGCAGGGAGCCGCTCGTCCCGGCTTGCTGCTGTTGACGGAAATCCAGCTGATGTCGGCGGCGCGCACGAGCGCGGCGTCGAACGGCAAATTGACCTGCGCGTCGAAACCCAGCATAAGCGCAAAGCAGCTGCGCATCGTCGCGGCGTCGCAGCGAACCCTTAAACGCGAAAAATGCGGTAGCAGCGTGGCGGTCTGCGGCGCGGGGGCAGTCGAAACGACCCAGTCGAAAGCGCCCAAGTCTCGCTGCCCGTCGCCGACGAGCCGCCAGCCATCGCCGTGTTGCCGCAATTCGGACACCGCGGTCGTCAGGCGCACGTCGAGATCAAGCGCCAGCGACTGCCCCAAGGCATTCATTCGTGGTGCACCGACGTAATGGGGATACCTGTCGTCCCACTGCCGCGTCGCCGTGACCCGCTCGAACTCGAGCTCCGCGAAGCGCGCCGGCCAGTTCACAACGACCTGTTGCTCGATGAGTGGCTCGAGAAACTCGCGAAACGCCGCCGACTTCACCGTGAAAAACTGGGCGCCGTGGTCGAATTCGAATTTGCCGGCGTAACGCGTGGCAATGCGGCCACCGACTCCGCGCGACTTTTCGAACACCGTGACGTCGTACTCGCGGGCGAGCGTTTTCGCTACAACGAGTCCGGCAAGTCCGGCACCTACGACCGCTATCCGGGTCATGTGCGTATCGAATCGTTCATGGCAGTAACGATAAAGCCCGGTAAGCGTCCGGTAAAGAACGGGGAGCCTTTCTGCAATCTCGTGCGAAGCGGCAGAAACAATCTGATGCAAGCGTATACAACGCTGAGACCCTTTCGAGGATTCGCGCTGTTATCGTTATTTGCGAGTTCAAAACAATCTACAGGAGTCATTCAATGAAACATCCCCTGACCCGACTTTTCGCACCGATACTACTGATCGCTGGCATCGCGCTGTCGACCGTTGCCGTCGCGGGACACCACGGCATGAAGAATAAGGATTACGGCAGCGACATAGTCGGCGTCGCCATGTCCGCCGGACAATTCAATACGCTCGCCGCGGCACTGGACGCGGCCGGACTCGTCGGTACGCTGAAGGGCGAAGGACCGTTCACGGTGTTCGCGCCGACCGACGCGGCCTTCGCGAAACTCCCCGAAGGCACCGTCGAGTCGCTGCTCGAGCCCGAGAACAAGGACCAGCTCGTCTCGATCCTGACGTATCACGTCGTAGCCGGCAAGTTACCGGCCGCTGACGTCGTCAACCTCAGCGGCGCCACGACCGTGAACGGCGCTGACGTCACGATCGCCGTCGTCGGCGACAACGTCCGCGTCAATGACGCGACAGTCATCAAGACCGACATCGACGCGAGCAACGGCATCATCCACGTCATCGACAGCGTCATTCTGCCGAACTAAAGCCGAAACGGCTACGCGAACGGCCGCCGATGCCGGCCGCACGCGGGCCGCGGCACAGCCACTGTGCCGCGGTTTTTTTTTGCATTCCTGCAGTTTCTCAGAACGGGCCGTTGACGATCGACGGTGTGTCCCAGAAAGCCGCCCAGACCGTCTCGTCGCGAACCAAAAAAACCGTGTCGGTGTGCAGGTAAGCCCGGCTGCGCGCCGCCACCGGGGGCAGCCCGAACGCCTCGACGTCCGGAATAATCGCGCCGACGTGCTCGAGCGTTGCGAACGACGGCATGTCCTTGTTGCGGATCTCGAACAGGTACAGGCCCGATTCGACGTTGCGGCTGGCGCCCGCGACGTTTTGCAGCTCTGCCGGCACCGTGAAGCGATCGACGTTGGCCGAGACCTGCTGGTACGTGAACGCGTGCCGATCGTATTGCGCCTCGCTGAAAGAGCCGCGTTGGCCAAGCGTCACGCGGCCTCGGGACAACGGCTGCGCCATCTCAGACACGTCGAACAGCTCGAGCTTGATGCCGCCCTCGTCGCCGACGCCGAGGCCGAGCAACAGGTCTTCGCTGACCGGGTGCAGGAAATCCGAGAAGCCCGGGATGAGCATTTCGCCGGCGATGCGCGGATCGGCCGGGTCGGCGAGATCGATCACGTACAGCGGGTCGATGCGCTCGAACGTGACGGCATACGCCGTGTCCGCGAGGAAGCGCACGCCGTACAGCGCCTCGTTCGGTTTGCCGATCTCCGCGGGCCGGGTTGCATTCGGCAGCTCCGCGACAATGACGAGTTCCGGGCTCGTGCCCGATTCGCGCAGCATGTACAGTTTGTGGTCGACGAAGTCGTCGTTGTTCCAGTCGAACGCCGAAGCGAGGACGCGCAGATCCCCGGCATGCTCGCTCATGCGAAAGTCGGCCTGGTCGCCGCGCCAGACCTGGCCCTCGATATCGATCGAGCCGCGATACGCCAGATCCGTGCCTGTCAGTGCGAACTTGTGGATACGCGTGTCGTACCGGTTCAGGGCCGGTTGCGGCCGGGACTCGGTGAAATAAAGCGCGCCTTCGGCGACGTAAACGCCGTAAGCCTCCTCGTTGTAACACGTGGTCCTCGACGTGGCCGGATCGCCGATCGAAACTGCCGTGACGCTCGTTATGACCGGATAGCCGGCATCGTCGCCGGTATTCGTTACGAAGCAATCCTGCGGGCGAACGAGGGCCGTGCTGACGTCATTGACGGTGATTTTCGGCAACAGGTCATCGAGCGTCACCGCCGCAAGTATCTCCTCGTTACTCTGCTGCTGCTCCGGCGTCGTCACGTGATACACGAGTCCGTCGATTGACGGCGTGTAGCGGCTGACGATGTACACGATGTCGCCAATGCGCCGGCTGTCGACGAAAATGCCGTCGATTTTCACATCGGCTTCGAGCACCGGCGCGCCAGGATCGCTCACGTCATAGACCCGGTAGCCGAGTCGCTCGGGCGCCCACAGCGCGAAATCGGCCCAGAATTCGCCGTGGCTGCCGTAAACGGATTCACCGGTCAGCGCGAACAGGCGGCCGCTCGCGAGATACATGCCCTGGACGGAGACGTTGTCTTCGAGCGGGATCTCGCCCGCGAGCCTGGCTGCCCCCTGGTCCGGATCCGTGCTCAGGATGCGGATCGAGCGCTCGGGAGCATCTCCCGTCCCGATCGCACCGTCGGCCGCGGGCCGTATGAAGCAGCAGTCGAGGTAGCGCCGCGGCGCGACGTACAGGTGCTCGCCGTCGTAGCGCACGGCGTCGAATTCATCGACATTCGGCTCCTGCGTGTAGGTGCCGGTAAAGTTGTTCGGACCCAGGGGGGCGGGCGCGCCACCGACCGACAGCGCCATCCCATCGGCATCCTGTACGGCCGTCAATCCGGATTTCAACGACGCCTCGAACTCCGCGTCGGACGTCACCTTGCGCAGCAGCCCGGTGTCGGGCGTAACCGGCGGCTCGGGCGCGGCGGAATCGGACGACGAGCCCCCGCACGCGGTGAGCATGACCAGCCATGCTGCGCAGATTGTCGCGTTTCGAAAGGCGCTCATGCGTCGTCCTCACCGTTTTTCATTGCGACAACCGCTCCTGCGCGTGGTTCCGGCCCCGGATCGCCCGAACTGCCGAAGAACGGCGCCACCGCTCACGACAGCGCCGGCCGGCTCCTGGTCAGGCACAGGCTGACGAGGTCGTCGATTTTCGCGACGCCCGCGCACATGACGCTGTCGGCGCCGCCCCAGTA
>JBFISV010000223.1:0-4648 GCA_041608415.1 Woeseiaceae bacterium | reverse complement strand
CGTTCTTCCCTGTTCATACTGCCCGACGAGTCGAGAATGAAAAGGATGTTCGGCGTCGGCTGAGCTGCGCCGCCCGGAGAGACCAGCAGCAGCTCCGTGTCGTCGGCCAGCGCCGGCGCGCCGCTCGTGAGCGCAAGCAGCAGTCCCGCGCCGATCATTGTCGTTTTTCGAATTACCTTATTCATCCAGCGTTCCTCGAGTCCGTCGCGAGAAGTTATCGAATGGAGATCGATACTTTCGTAATTAAGTCTTTTTCCAGGTGGTGTTTGATCGTCAGGTGCTCGGCGCTGCGATCGTCGAGCGCCTCGATGGCCTGCATGAATCTGCTGAATGACACGACCTCGCCGTTGATGCGCCAGCGGGTCGCCGACGTAACGCGTGTCGTCTGGAAGTCGCAGCGTATGCACGGTTTGTAGCGGATCGTGCCCGTCGAGACATCCGGCAGGCGCACGTCGGACAAATACACCTCGTACGCATCCTGGATCGTGTACCTTTCCTGGGACGTTGCGTTCTGCGCCGTTGCCGTGAGCGCAAGGGCCAGTAAAGACGCGGCCATAATATGTTTCAGTCTCATGTATGTGCTCCGTTCCTTTTTACCGCTCAAAGCGTCGGCGATTCCGGGCCGACGATGTAAAAAGCCTGCGTGTGCAGCGCACTCGCGTCGCGCTCGGCGGGGTTGTCCGGGTCGGTGCCCGACACGACCTGCGACGTGGCGAGAAAGTGGTAGGCTGCGATCCCGGCGCCGACGCCCAGGCTGAATGCCTTGTCCGGTACGAGGGAAGAGTCTTCGTACTCGACGAGCGACGTGACCTTCGACGTGACGTAGGAGGGCGACGAGACGTACTGCGTGACGGCCGCCGTTGCGAGGGTGTTGAAGCTGCCCTGTGCGAGCGCGGTTTCGAGGCCGGTCTCGGCCGCCTGGAACGCGTTCTCGTAATTCTGGTCGTTGCGCGCCATCGCAAGTTCGGTGGTTGCCGTGTTCATTCCCGAAATCGCCAACACGGTGATGACCAGGAGCAGTATCAGCCCGACCACGAGCGCCGCGCCGCGTTGTTTTCTGTAGGTGCTTGCTGTTCTCATTCCCTTGCCTCTTTAGCTCAGGTCCGCGCATTGCGCAGCAGGATCGTCTTGGAGACCTGCAGCCTGCGGAAATCGTCGTTGTAACTGCCGAGATTCACGTCGCCCGGTGCGTAGGTACGGGTATCCTGGATGCCCGGTTCGCGCGATACGCCGCGCACGACGAGCCAGACGCGCGCCGTGATGACGCGGGCGCCGGGCACGTAGCCGGCCGCGGACGGATCGTAGATTTCGTCGCCCGGATTCACGTAGCGGTCGACCGTGTTGTCTTCGTCGACGTCGACGCCGAGCTGTACCTGCAGATTCTCGACGCCCGGCGCGATTTCCTGGTCGACGATCGACGAGACGCCGCCCTGCACGAGGAGTACCTTGCGGCGCAGTGTCGGCACGTTAGGGACCAGGTTGGCCGGGTTCGGCTGCGCGACGTAATAGCTGCTGACCATGAGGTTGTGCGTCGCCGAATCCGCCACGCTGAAAATAGGCGGCACGGTGCCGTCGTTGAACACCTCGCCCTGCACACGTGTCGACTGGATCTGGAAGCGACCCGCGACGGCACCGCCCGGATTCGGCGCCACCGACGCGCGTCGGACCGTGATCAGGTCGGAAGCCGCCTGCGGGCCGCCCGTCGCCGCGCACGGCAGAGTAAAGGAGTTGTTGTCGCCGTCGACGGGCACCGCGAGATCGAGCACCCAGCCCGCGCCGCAGCTCGCCGCGCCGCCGGTCACGAGGCTCTTCGGGTCCGGATCGCCGCCGAGCGAACGCCCCTCGATCGAGAGGCCGCGGCTCGTGCGGCCCCAGTTGCTGGCCATCCGCAGATCGGATTCGATGGTATCCATCGCAAATTGTGCCGTTTCCTGCACCCGGGCGATGGACTCGTTGATGACGAAAGCCTGGCGGCTCTGGTTGTAGATCTGCACGGCCCCGATGACGAGGAACGAACCGATTGCCAGGGCAACCATGAGTTCAACGAGCGTGAGACCTGTCTGATTCTTGAATCGCATGTGCATTAGATTACCGATATCGGAACGTTGAACGAATACGTCTGGGCCCGACCGGCCTCGACCCAGTTGACCGTGATCGTGTAGGTCGGAGGGTTCGTCGTGCCGTCGAAATTAACGACGACGACGCCGTTCGGCAGCGTGTCCTGTGCCTGTTGCTGCCAGATCAGGATGTCTTGCGCCGCCATTTGCGGCGCGCTGCAGTTCGTGCCGCCCGCGATGCAGTTGTTGTCCTGCCCGGCCGCCGCTTCGTACACTGCGCCGGCCGTGCGATTGGCGCGAATGCGATCGGCGACGTCGCCGGCCAGCGTGACGGCGTTGTGGCGAAACAGCGAGGTGCGCCCCGCCTGCATGCTCTGCACGTACAGGCTCGCGATACCGAGCATGCCGACCGACATGATAATGAGAGCGATCAATACCTCGACCAGCGAAAATCCGCCTTGCGTGTCGAGTGACCGGCCGCGCCGTAGTGTCCATTGCCTGTTCGTCATATGCTGATTCTTCCTTACCATGCGGCCGGCGCTACGGGCAGGCCGCTCCGATACTGTCGATCGCCGTCTGGATCTGCGCCTTGTCGCGCAGGATCGTGCCGCGCCCCAGCGGCGTGACGACGAACAGGCGCGCAGCCGAGTTACCGCCGGCCCCCGTGACGTTGCCGCGTTCGTCGCACATGACGACCTGGGTCAAAGCGGGACCCGCCACGTTACCGCGCCCGAGCCCGGTGGCCGCGAAACTGAAATACGTCGCCGCGTTGGCCGGGCTCAGCGCGACGCCGTCCTCGGTCGGTCCCTGGCGCCGCAGTATGACGTCGGTGCCGTTGACCGCGATGTCGCCGTTGTCGTCCGTGAATATGATGTAGCCCTGGTTCAGAGTGCCACCGCACTGCGCGCCGGCGTCCATCGAGTTCGCACTGGCACAAATCGTGACGTTCGACTTGGCCCGCGCCGCCTCGCTGCGCGCGAGATGAAATGCAGCGTGCAGATCGTTGGCCGTCGCGGTCATGCGACCGTTGCGCGTGAAGTCGCCGAAGTTGGCGAGGCCGAAAGACAGGACGACCCCCACGATGACCACGGTGATGAGCAGCTCGTAGAGGGTGAAACCGGCCTGCGGGAGAAATCGAATTCGCGTTTTCATGCCGCGCAATATACTGACTTCGCCGCCGCTGCCGCGCGCTATCCGACAAGTGGCTGCATGCCGCCGACAAACGGTCGATTCCCGGTGCCGCGATTTGACTTAATCCGCACACGCATAGGGATTGCCACGGCGCGTCGCGAGCGCCACGCGCGGCCGGCCCGTGTAGCTCACAACCAGCGCTTTCGGCGGCACCCGGTTCGCGGCATCGCAGACGACGAACGTGCCGTTCGTTGCCCGCAGCCCGGTGCCGCGCAGCGTGAAGCCCGCGCGGTTCGCCGAGAGCCGCATGCCGGGGCCCGGCTCGTGCCGCCTGAGGACCCGCTCGCCCGCGTCCCGCAGCGGCGGCCAATCGCGGTCGGTGTTGACGAACATCAGCCAGCCCGCGGACCAGTCACGTCCCGGCGCACACTGCTCGCCGTTGTGGCTCGGGCAGAGCGAGACCGTGCGGCGTTTCGTGATGGATTCCTTGCGCGCCAGGTGCACGGCGTGGAACAGCGCATTGATCTCGGCGTGCTGGCGGCTGCGCGCCACGAGCTTGCCGGCCGACGGCACGCCGAGCACGATGAGCGTGACGGCGATCGTGAGCGTGACGAGCAGTTCGTACAACGAGTATCCCCGCATGGACGCTGGCATGGCGAACCTCCCTTTCCGGAAACGAGTGTGCGGCGGCGGCGCCGCGGCTGCCGCCCCCTTTTCCGGGGCTTGTGCCCTAAAAAGGGGGCTCATGGTCTATACTTTCAGCAAGCTCATATTCCGGAGGTCGAGTCATGTCCCGTACGGACATACTGTCCCTGTTTGACGCGCATGGGATCCTGGCGACACCGCAGCGCATCGAAGTCGCCGAAGTCATCCTGGCCCGCCCGCAGCATCTGTCGGCGGAGCAGATCATCGAGCGGCTGCGCAAGGCGGGCAGCGGGGTTTCGAAGGCGACCGTCTACAACACGCTGAACCTGTTCGGCGCACGCGGCATCGTCAGGGAACTCATGGTCGATCCGGTGCGCAAGTTCTACGATTCGACGACGCATCCGCACCACCACTTTTACAACGTGGATTCCGGCGAGCTGTCGGACATCGCGCACGGTGACGTCGCGATCGACAGGCTGCCGGAGCTGCCCGCCGGGACGCGCGCCGAGAGCGTCGAGGTGCTGATTCGGGTCCGCGACGCCGGCTAGCGAAAGCGGCCGGGACGCGGCACGGCGCCTGCCGGTATGGCTGTCGCTTGAATGCGGCCTTTTCCGCGCGACCCCGCAACGCTATACTGCGCGCCGCCGGGCCACGCGCCCTGGGCGTATGAATTTGCCGGATTAGCTCAGTTGGTAGAGCACATCATTCGTAATGATGGGGTAAGGTGTTCGAGTCACCTATCCGGCACCACTTCTCGAGAATCGCCGACCCGGGCGTAGTCCGTGTAGCGCACGGACTCACGCTCGCGGATGCCG
>JBFISV010000222.1:0-4672 GCA_041608415.1 Woeseiaceae bacterium | reverse complement strand
GAGCTCGCGATGAAGGCTCAGGACGGCAAGATCGGCATGGAGGAGCTGACCGGCGGCACTTTTTCCATTACCAACGGGGGCGTGTTCGGATCGATGATGTCGACGCCTATCCTGAACCAGCCGCAGAGCGCGATTCTCGGCATGCACGCGATTCAGCAGCGGCCCATGATCGTGGATGGCGAAGTGACGGCGCGGCCGATGATGTATCTCGCGCTGACCTACGATCACCGCATTATCGACGGCAAGGATTCCGTGCAGTTCCTCGTGACGATCAAGGAGCAGCTCGAGGATCCGAGCCGCCTGCTGATCCAGGTTTAGGACACACGAACTGATGAGCAAGAATTACGACGTTGTCGTCATCGGCGCCGGCCCGGCCGGCTACATTGCCGCGATTCGCGCTGCGCAGCATGGCATGAAGGTGGCGTGCATCGACGAATGGCAGAACAGGGACGGCAAGTATGCGTTCGGCGGAACCTGCCTGAACGCCGGCTGTATTCCGTCGAAAGCACTGCTCGAATCGTCCGAGCTCTATCACCGTGCGGCGCATGAATTCGCGAAACACGGCATCAAGACCAAGGGCGTCGAACTCGACCTCGCAGCGATGCAGAAGCGCCGCGCCGGCATCGTGCGCCAGTTGACGAACGGAATCGCGGGGCTGCTCAAGGCCAACAAGGTCGACGGCCTCGTGGGGCACGGCAAACTGCTGGCGGGGAAGAACGTCGAATTTACGCCGGCGGATGGCGATCCCGAGACGATTGCCGCGAAATACGTCATTCTCGCCAGTGGTTCGACGCCGATCGAACTGCCGTTCGCGAAGTTCGACGGCGTCGACATCGTCGATTCGTGGAGCGCGCTCGAGTTCGAGGAGGTGCCGAAACGGCTCGGTGTCATCGGCGCCGGCGTCATCGGCCTCGAACTGGGCAGCGTCTGGTCGCGGCTCGGCTCCGACGTCACGATCATCGAAGCCATGCACGATTTCCTGTTCATGGCCGATCGCGAGATCGCCGCGGCGGCGGGCAAGGATTTCAAGGCCCAGGGTCTCGACATCAAGCTCGGGGCCAAGCTCACGGCGGCCAAAGTCGACGGCAACGCCGTCGCAGTCGAATACGAGGATGCCGGCGTGCCGAAGTCCATCGAGGTCGACAAACTGGTCGTTGCGGTAGGCCGCCGTCCTTTTACCGAGGGACTCTACGCCGAGGATTCCGGCATCCAGGTCGACAAACGCGGTTTCATCGAAGTGGACGAGGAGTGCCGGACTCGCGTCAAGGGAGTATTCGCGATCGGCGACTGCGTGCGCGGGCCGATGCTCGCACACAAAGGGTCGGAGGAGGGCGTCATGGCGGCCGACCTGATCGCGGGCGAGATCTCCGAGGTCAATTACGACGTCATTCCCTCCGTCATCTACACGGCGCCCGAAATCGCCTGGGTCGGCAAGACCGAACAGGAGATCAAGGAGAGCGGGCGCGAGTACAAGACGGGCACCTTCCCGTTCGCAGCGAGCGGACGGGCAAAAGCGATGGAACAGACGACGGGCCTCGTCAAGGTCATCTCGGCCGTCGACGACGACGAGATACTGGGTGTACACATCGTCGGTCCCATGGCCGGAGAGTTGATCGGCGAAGCCGTGCTGGCGATGGAATTCTCGGCCAGCACGGAGGACATACAGCGCACTATCCATGCGCATCCGAGCCTCACCGAGGCACTGCACGAAGCCGCGCTTGCCGTCGACAAGCGCGCGCTGAATTTCCCCAATAAATGAAGATTGGGAGTCAGTCTTCGTCCGGATCTTGTTTGAACATCCGTACAAAACGAAGCGTCACGAAGTTGATCAGCGACAGCAGTATCGCGATCTCGTAGCGGCCGAAGGCCACCGACACGCCGATCAGGCCGGTATTCCAGATGCTGGCCGCGGTCGCGGTTCCCGCGACGTTGCCGCCGGATTTCAGAATGGCGCCGCCGCCGATGAACCCGATTCCCGTGATCAGGCCCTGCAGCACGCGCGCCTCGGCGTCGGTCGAGGTCAATACTGACAGCCCGACCAGCATGTAACCGCAAGCGGACATCGCGACCAGCGGGAACGTGCGCAGTCCGGCGCTGCGGCTCGACTTCTCACGGTCGATGGCGATCGGCAGCGCGAGCAGGTACGCAACGCCGAGGTGAAACAGGTTGTTGCCAACCGTGCCCCAATCGATATCGAAGCCGAACACGGAATTTAGCGCTTCCAGAAGTCGGCATTACGAATGCCGAGCTTCTCGGGGTCGAATGTGTACTTGTCGACGCCGTCGCGGCGTTGCCGTTCGTAATCCTTGAGTGCCTTCAACGCCGGCTGACCCATGAAGAACAGGATCAGTATGCCGATGATATTGAGCCAAGCCATCAGTCCGACGCCGATATCGCCGAGGCCCCAGGCCAGGCTCGCGGTGCGCAAAGTGCCATAGAAGACCGACACCATCAGGGCGAGCTTCAGGATCGTCAGCTCGTAGGGAATGCGGAACGTGCGCCGGATGTAAGCGACGTTGGTCTCCGCGATGTAGTAGTAGGCGAGCAGGGTCGTGAAGGCGAAGAAAAACAGGGCAACCGCGACGAAGGTTTTGCCGAAGCCGCCCATGACGCTTTCGAGCGCGAGTTGTGTGAACGCCGGGCTGTCGATGATCGTCTCGGGCGGCAGATTTTGCAGCAGCATCGCGCCCCCGTTCGGGTGCACGTTGTAGGCGCCCGTGATCAGAATCATGAACGCGGTCGCGGAACACACGAACAGCGTATCGATGTACACCGAAAAGGCCTGCACCAGGCCCTGTTGCGCCGGGTGCTCGACCTCGGATGCCGACGCCGCATGCGGTCCCGTACCCTGGCCCGCCTCGTTCGAATAGACGCCGCGCTTGACGCCCCAGCCGATAGCCGCGCCGACGCCGGCCATCGGCGTGAAGGCATCGGTAACGATCATCGCGACAATGCCGGGTAGCGCGGTGATGTTCATCGCGATGATGACGAGCGCCATCGTGATGTAGCCGAGCGCCATGAACGGGACGACGACCTGCGTGACGTGTGCAATGCGCTTGACGCCGCCGAAGATGATGAATCCGAGCACCGTGACGACCGTCGCGGCGGTGACGAGCTTGGTCAGGCTGATGGCGCCGAGAAACGAGTTCACGACCGTCTCGCCACCGAACGCAACCTCGGCGGCGTTGCCGATGCTGTTGGACTGGACGCCGGGCAACAACAGGCCGGTCGCGACGATCGTGGAGACCGCGAAAATCCACGCATACCACTTCTGTCCCATCGCTTTTTCGATGTAATAGGCCGGGCCGCCGCGATACTGGCCCTCGTCGACTTCCTTGTAGATCTGGCCCAGTGCGGACTCGACATACGCCGTGGCGGAGCCGAGGAATGCGACGACCCACATCCAGAACACGGCACCCGGGCCGCCGAAGCCGATGGCCGCCGCAACGCCGGCGATATTACCGGTACCGACGCGGCCGGACAGCGAAACCGCGAGGGCCTGGAACGAGGAGATTCCCCGCTCCGATTCCTTGCTCGAGAACAGCAGCCGAATCATCTCGCGAAACAGCCGCACCTGGACGAACCGTGTCAACAGCGAGAAGAACAGGCCGGTACCGAGCGCCAGGTAAATGAGCGCATCGCTCCATATGTAACCGTTGATGGTCGAAACGATGTCCTGCATGCCGCCCCCCGTATTATGATTCTTGTTGGCGGTTGAGATAGTAACCGAAATCGCTGTCGCGATGCCGGCTCCGGCGCGCGTCTATGACCTGCGCCTGACCGAGGTGACGTTGGGCAGTTGCTCGAGCCGGGAAATCGCCGTGCTCAGTGTCGGCAGGTCGGCGATTTCCACGCTGATCTGGACGACGGTCTCGAGGGTTTTCTTTTCCGTGTGGCTCTTGAGTTCGATGATATTGGCGTCTTCGTCCGCCAGCACGAGCGTAATGTCGCGCAGCAGTCCGCTGCGGTCGTACGCGTGCAGCGTCAGGTCGACGGGGTAGCAGGACGCCGCCGCCTCGCCCCAGGCAACCTCGATGATGCGCTCCGGGTGACGCTGGTTCAGGCCGAGGAGGTTGCCGCAGTCGCGGCGATGGATCGTGACGCCGCGGCCCTGGGTGATGTAGCCCGTAATCGCTTCGGGCGGCACGGGCCTGCAGCAGCGCGCAAAATTGCACATCAGGTCGCCCACGCCGCTCACGGCGATGCCCCCTGTCGTGCTCTCGCGGCGGCGCGGCTTGCGGGGCTGGACGGGCCGCGGCAATTCCGGTTCGCGCATGTGCTGCAAAGCCGTGGCGACCGCCCCCGCGGTGAGTTCGCCCGCGCCGAGCAGTGCGCACAGGGACTCGGTATCCTTCTGCTTCAACTGTTTCGCGATGCTGTCCGTGGAAACGTCCCGCACGTTCAGTCGCGACAACTCCCGCTCGAGAATCTCGCGGCCTTGACGCAGATGCTGCTCGCGGTCCTGTTGCCGGAACCAGCTGCGTACTTTGGCGCGTGCTCGTGCACCGGCCAGGTAGCCCAGCCGCGGGCTCAGCCAGTCGCGGCTCGGCTGCGACCGGCTACCGGTGATGATCTCGATCTGGTCGCCGTTTTTCACGCGATAGGTGAGCGGCACGATGCGGCCGTTGACCTTGGCGCCGCGACAGCGATGCCCGACCTCTGTGTGGACGTG
>JBFISV010000221.1:0-4675 GCA_041608415.1 Woeseiaceae bacterium | reverse complement strand
TACGACAGCTTTGTTGGCGACGACTGCCGGTACTACTGAAGACTACCAGTGTCGCAAACAAATTCGCCGAACGCAACTCGGCAGATTCTGTTGGGCTCTTGCAACACTGACTGATCGGAGCCGTGCCGGCGTCGCTGCGTGGCGACCCGACGGCGGTGCAGCCGATAGCCCGTCCGATCAACAGCTTACGCCTGAAACGGCGTATTCCCGGTCCCGAGCGACGACGCAGCCGGCCTCTCCAGAGCGGCAACGTCCAGAGAGAGCCGCAACGAGACAGTCACGCGCCGCCGACCGGGCGATGCGCAGGCTGGTTTGCGCATGCCCGGAATGCATGCCATTGCGTGCGGCGCGAACGATCCGGCCTGGCGCGAATTTGCTGATCATTTTTTAACCGGATTCCGGGCTCGGTGTTTGCTGTGGACCCATTCGAAACCCGTTGGGGAACCTGTTGGCAGCATTCGGGGTCATTCTGCCGCAGAGCCTGCCCGGGAGATAGACAGGGTGTCGTCCCAGGCACCGGCGAGTTCGCGTGCGCTGAGAGATTCGCTGCAGTCACCGGTCGGGCCGCATACGGCACGCCGGCGATTGGCATCTTACGCGTCGCCGGCGGGCAGCGCTGCGGCTGATTTTCGGGCTGCCGCACGTGCTGGCCACGGCTACGAGATTTCTCTAGACTCTCGCGGGCGCTATCTGCGTCAGATTCAAATTCTTTCCAAAATAAACAAGGGGATACACATGCTCAAGGAATTCAAGGAATTCGCCATGCGCGGCAATGTCGTCGACATGGCGGTCGGCATCATCATCGGGGCCGCATTCGGCAAGATCGTGAGTTCGCTGGTCAAGGACGTGATCATGCCGCCGATCGGCCTGATCATGGGGGGCGTCGATTTCTCGAACCTTTTCATCAACCTGGGCGACACCGCCTACGCATCGCTCGCCGCCGCGCAGGAGGCCGGTGCGCCCACCATCAACTACGGCGTGTTTCTCAATACCGTGCTCGATTTCGTCATCATCGCGTTCGCCATCTTCATGGTCATCCGCGGCATGAACAAGATGAAAAAGAAGGAAGAGGAGAAGCCTGCCGAGCCGCCGAAACCGTCGGATGAAGTCCTGCTACTGACCGAAATCCGCGATGCGTTGAAATCGCGCTAGGCGCACTGGAAGATCAATCGCGCTGCCGCCGGCCGACGGGACTTCCCGCTGGCCGGCGGAAGCTCAGGTCTCGGGATCTCACCCCGGGCGTTCGGCCGGGCGCGCCGCCTGTTGACGCTTATATCGGTAACACGGTCGTGTGCTTGATATCCGACATGACGATGCTCGAATTCACCTCCTGGATGCCGGGCAGCTGCGACAACTTCTCGAAAAAGAACTGCTCGTAGGCCTTGATGTCCTCGGTGACGATACGCAGCAGGAAGTCGACGTTGCCGAGCAGCACGTAGCAATCTAGGACCTCGGGATACGCGCTGACTGCCTCGGCGAAGGATGCGAGCTTCGAGCGCCCGTGCGACGTCAGCTTGACGTGCGCAAACACCATCGTGTTGAGTCCGACCTTCTCCCGGTCCAGCTTCACGGGCTGATCCCTGATGATGCCCTGGTCGCGCAGCCGCTGGATCCGACGCCAACAGGCGGACTGCGACAGGCCGATCTTCTCGCCGATCGCGGTGGCGTTGATACCGGGCGCCTGCTGGAGGATATCGAGGATCTTGCGGTCTATCTGATCAATACGGATATTCTGCATAATTCATTCTTTTTCTATCAATTTTCTGCATATAGTATGCACATACGGACGCTCGAACAAAAGAAATCGCAAGCACAATTTATCTGACCGGGCGTATAGTCAAGCTCGGATCTCGCCGCCCGCCAGGACCACGCATGACCGTATTCGACCATCCCGAATTCGATCACCACGAGACGATTCAATTCGTCGACGAACCATCCGCGGGCCTGCGCGCCGTCATCGCCATTCACTCCACGGCGCTCGGCCCGGCCGCGGGCGGCTGCCGTTTCTGGCACTATGCGAGCAGCGCCGACGCCGTTACCGACGTGTTGCGGCTGTCGCGCGGCATGACCTACAAGAACGCGATCGCGGGACTGCCTTTCGGCGGCGGCAAGGCGGTCATCCTCGCCGCGGATTTGCAGCAGAAGTCACCGGAATTGTTCCGCGCGCTCGGGCGCGCCGTCGAATCGCTCGGCGGCCGCTACATCACGGCCGAGGACGTCGGCATCGACGTCGGCGACATGCGCATCGTGCGCGAGGAAACCGCCTACGTTTCCGGCCTGCCGCAAAGCGGCGAGCACGCGGGCGGGGACCCGTCGCCGTGGACGGCGCTCGGCGTTTTCCTCGGTCTCAAGGCCGCGGCCGCTGCGCGCCTCGGCAGCGATTCGCTGGCAGGCCTCAAGATCGGCGTCCAGGGCGTCGGCAATGTCGGATTGCGTCTCTGTCGAATGCTCGCCGAGGCCGGCGCGCGGCTTGTCGTCGCCGACGTCAATCGCGACAATCTCCTGCGCCTCGCCGACACGGTGGACGCGAGCGAGGTGGCGCCGACCGAACTGCTGTTCGCCGACATCGACATACTCGCGCCCTGCGCTTTGGGTAACATACTCAATGCACAGAGCATTCCGCGCCTGCGGGCAAGCGTCGTCGCGGGCGCCGCAAACAACCAGCTATCGTCGGTCGCTGACGGCGAACGCCTGCGGAAACGCGGCATACTGTATGCGCCCGACTATGTGATCAACGCGGGCGGTGTCATCAGCGTCGCGCGCGAATACCTGGGGCAAAGCTCGGAGGACGAGGTCAGGAGCGAAGTCGGCCGCATCCCCGAGCGCCTGCGGCGGATTTTTGCGGAGGCCGAGCGCGACGAGCGGCCCACGAACGAAATCGCCGACGAGCACGCGCGCAGCATCGTTGCCGCGGCGAGCGCCGGCGCGAAGCCGGCGCCGGGCACGCGCCGCAGCGCCTGAGAGGAGTACGATGGGGAACGAATCACGACTGCACATACCGAAACCCACGGCGCGGCCCGGAGAAAAGCCCGATTTCAGCTACCTGCAGCTGAGTCCCGCGGGCAGCGTCGATAAACCGTCGGTCGGCGCGCACACGCGCGATATCGAACACCTCAGTTACGACCTCGTGCGCGTTCTCGATGACGATCATGCCGCCAAAGGTCCGTGGAACCCGGATCTCGATCCCGAAAAACTGCAGATCGCTTTGCGCTGGATGCTGCTGAATCGCGTCTTCGACGAACGCATGTGGGCCATTCAGCGGCAGGGACGAATATCGTTTTACATGCAGGCGACGGGCGAGGAAGCCGTGTCCATCGCACAGGGCATGGCGCTGCGCCCGGGCGATATGTGCTTTCCTTCCTATCGCAACCAGGGCCTTTACATGTATCGCGGCATGAAGCTGGTCGACATGATGTGCCAGTGCCTGTCGAACACGCGCGACATGTGCAAGGGCCGGCAGCTGCCGATCATGTATCACTCGAGTAGCGGCAAGGTATTCTCGATTTCCGGAAATCTCGCAACGCAATATCCGCACGCCGTCGGCTGGGCGATGGCGTCGGCGATCAAGGGCGAAGACCACATTGCGGCCTCGTGGGTCGGCGACGGCAGCACGGCCGAAGCCGATTTTCACCACGCGCTGACGTTTGCCGCCGTTTACCAGGCGCCGGTCATCCTCAACGTCGTGAACAACCAGTGGGCCATCTCGACTTTCCAGGGCACGGCAGGCGGCGAGCGGCGGCCGTTTGCCGCGCGCGGCCTCGGCCTCGGCATTCCGGGCATTCGCGTCGACGGCAACGACCTGCTGGCCGTGTACGCCGTGACGGTGTGGGCCGCCGATCGGGCGCGCCGCGGCGGCGGCCCGACGCTGATCGAACTCGTCACCTACCGCGGCGGCGCGCACTCGACGAGCGACGACCCGTCGAAGTACCGGCCGAAAGACGAGTGGTCGGCATTTCCGCTCGGCGACCCCATCGAACGCCTCAAGCAGCACCTGATACACGATGGCCGCTGGAGCGAGAAGAAGCACGAGCAAATGCAGGACGACCTGCGGGCCGAAGTCCTCGCGGCGTGGAAGGAGGCGCAGCAGTACGGCACGATGACCGAGGGCCCGTGGCTCGACCCGGCGACGATGTTCGACGACGTCTATGCCGACCCGCCCGAGCGGCTCGAGCGGCAGCGGCGGCGCATGCAGGAAATCGAGCGCTACGGAGGCGACCTCTGATGGCGCAGATGAACATGATCGAGGCGATTCGTTCCGCGATGGACGTCGTCATGGAAAAGGATTCCAACGTCATCATTCTCGGCCAGGACGTCGGCTATTTCGGCGGCGTATTCCGCTGCACCGACGGGCTGCAGCGCAAATACGGCGAACATCGCGTCATCGACGCGCCGATCGCCGAAGGCGGCATCATCGGCGCGGCGATCGGCATGGGCGTCAACGGGCTGCGGCCCATCGCGGAGATCCAGTTCGCCGATTACATCTATCCGGGCTTCGACCAGATCGTCTCCGAACTCGCGCGGCTGCGCTACCGCTCCTGCGGCGATTTTTTCTCGCCCGTCACGATACGCACGCCCTGCGGCGGCGGCATCCGCGGCGGGCAAACGCATTCGCAGTCGCCCGAGGGCATTTTCACGCACGTCAGCGGCATCAAGACCGTGATGCCGTCGAACCCCT
>JBFISV010000220.1:0-4686 GCA_041608415.1 Woeseiaceae bacterium | reverse complement strand
GCGAGGCAAGGCATGAGGAGCGCGGTTTGGTAAATCCAAACAAGCGACGAGCAACGCCGCATCGCGGCCTCTCGCGCCGCAACCCTTTGGGCCGGGGACCATTTTTCCGCAAGCCCGTGTTGCCGCTCGCTGATGTAGCGATGCTACACGGCGCTCGCGGCGCCAAGGCCCGCGAAAAAAATGGCCGCCGGCACGGCCACGAGCTATTTTGAGATAGGTTCTAATATGACTGCGACGGACCAACAACAATGAAAATCATCAAAACGAACGTCTATGTCGGGCCGAATATCTACGCGCATTTTCCGGTCATTCGCCACGTGCTCGACCTCGAAGAACTCGAGGAGTGGCCGACCGGCCGCCTCGGTGAGGACTTCATCGATGCGCTCCTCGGCTGCCTGCCCGGCCTGCACGAACACGGTTGCTCCTACAATGAAGCGGGCGGGTTCGTGCGCCGCATGCGCGAGGACGGGGGTACCTGGCTCGGGCACGTGATGGAGCACGTCGCGATCGAGATGCAGAATGTCGCGGGCTCGCCCGTGACGTTCGGCCGCACGCGCTCGATCGACGGCCGTCCCGGCCACTACAACATGGTGTTCCAGTACAAGGACAAGGCCGTGGGCAGGGAGGCGAGCGAGCTGGCCCTCAAGCTGATCCACTCCCTGCTGCCCGCCGATCTCAAAGGCGACTGGGCGCCCGATTCGGACTGGGATTTCGCCGCGGCGCGCGACTCGTTCATTCGCTATGCGCAAAGCCGGGCGCTGGGTCCGAGTACGGCTTCGCTCGTCGCCGCGGCCGAGCAGCGCGGCATTCCGTGGCTCAGGCTCAACGACTACAGCCTCGTGCAGTTCGGGCACGGACGATACCAGCAGCGCATCCAGGCGACGACGACCGGCCGCACGAGCAACATCGCGGTCGAACTCGCCGGCGACAAGCACGATACGAATTCGATCCTGCGCGATCTCGGCCTGCCGGTGCCGCAGCAGGTCATCGTGCGCAGCGGTTCGCAGGCCGTCCGCGCGGCCGAGCGCATCGGCTACCCCGTGGTCGTCAAGCCGCTCGCCGGCAATCACGGCCGCGGCGTGTCGATCAACCTCCGGGCGCCCGAGGAGGTCGAGGTCGCCTTCGAAAAAGCGCTGGAACACGGGCGTTCGATCGTCGTCGAGAGTTACATCGAGGGTTTCGACCATCGCCTGCTCGTCATCAACGGGCAGCTCGTGGCCGCGGCGAAGCGCGTGCCGGGCCATGTCGTCGGCGACGGGCAGCACACGATCGCGGAGCTCGTCAACATCGTCAACCAGGACCCGCGCCGCGGCGTCGGGCACGAAAAGGTGCTGACGCGGCTCGAATTCGATCACCAGGCGGAGCGCTTGCTGGCCAGGGTCGGTTACGACCGCGACACCGTGCCCGCAGCGGGCGAGGAGGTCTATCTGCGCTCCACCGCGAACCTGTCGACAGGAGGCACGGCGATCGACGTCACCGACACGATTCATCCCGACAACCGCGAAATGGCCATTCGCGCGATCAAGGCGATTGGCCTGGACATCGGCGGCGTGGATTTCCTCACGCGCGACATCACGGAGTCCTACCGCGACGCAGGCGGCGGTATCTGCGAAGTCAACGCAGGGCCCGGTTTCCGTATGCACGTCGCGCCCAGCGAGGGCACCCCTCGCGACGTCGGGGGCGCCGTGATCGACATGCTGTTTCCACCGGACGCGCCGAGCCGAATTCCGATTGCCGCCGTTACCGGCACGAACGGCAAGACGACGACTTCGAGGATGCTCGCGCATATCCTCAAGCTGTCGGGACGCACGGTCGGCCTGACGTCGACCGACGGCGTTTACATCGACGGCAAGCTCAGCGTCCCGGGCGACATGACGGGCCCGGTGTCGGCACAAATGATCCTGCGCGATCCCGCCGTCGATGCGGCCGTCATGGAAGTTGCACGCGGCGGCATGCTGCGCGGCGGCCTCGGATTCGAGACCGCCAACGTCGCGGCCTGTCTCAACGTGTCGTCGGATCACCTGGGCCTGCAGGGCATCGATACGCTGGAACAGCTCGCCGTCGTCAAACGCGTGCCGATCGAAATTGCCAGAGATGCGGCGGTCCTGAACGCGGACGACGCACACTGCCTGCAGATGGCCGACTACACGGAAGCCGAGCGGGTTTGCTACGTCACGATGAACTCCACGCATCCGCTCGTGAAAAAACACATACGCGCGGGCGGCCAGGCGTTCGTGCTCGAACACGGCATGAACGGACACATGATCACCATCTACGACAGCGAAAGCCATACGCCGCTGTTGTGGACGCATCTCATTCCGGCGACGATCGAAGGCCGCGCGATGCACAACGTGCAGAACGCGATGTTTGCAGCGGCGCTCGCCTACAACCTGGACATCAGCCTCGAGGACATCCGCCACGGTCTGCGCACGTTCGATTCGACGTTCTTCCAGGCGCCGGGGCGCATGAACATTTACAATGAGCACCCATTCCGGGTGATCCTCGACTATGCGCACAACCCGGCAGCGGTGCGCGCGATGTGCTCGTTGGTCGATCGCTTCAACGTCGACGGCCAGAAGCGCGTCGTCCTGGCCGCCCCGGGGGACCGGCGCGACGAGGACATTCGCGCGATTGCCGAGATCGCCGCCGGACACTTCGACTACTACCTATGCCGCTGCGACGACAATCGGCGCGGACGCGGAGTCGACGAAGTGGCGGTCATGCAGAAAAATGTGTTGCTGGAGAAAGGTGTGCCGGCCGATCGCATCGAAGTGGTGCCGGACGAGCAGGAATCGACGGCGCGAGCGCTGTCGATGTCCGGACCCGGCGACCTCGTGCTGATTCTCGGCGACAACATCAAGCGCACGTGGAAACAGATCGTCCACTTCAATTCGGGCGGCAAGACCGAGGGCCCCGTCGCGAGCAGCGCCGCGGCGATCGACCTGCCCGACATCCCGGGCTTTGCGTTCGACGAAGGCGTCGAGATCATCAGTGACGAACGCGGGGTGCGCATAGCGCGCGGCGAAGAATCCGACTGAGCGTTCGGAAAAATGGAGTATCTCGAAGCACGCAGATTGACAGGGCCGAGCCTGTTGTTCGATGTCCCGGCCGCGATTCTCGACGTTGCCTGCAGCCGCGACGAGGCGGAGGCGCTGCGGCCGCTCTGGCAGGCGTCGGTGAGGCGCATGCACGCCGAGCTCGGCTGGGCGAGCTGCGAATTCGCCGAGCGGCATCTTGCCGGCGGTGTGAGCCTCGCATTCACGGCGCCGATCGATGCGCTGTACGCCGCATCGGAAATCAACGAGTGGGCGTGGGCGGCGTCGGCGGCCTCGCTCAGAGGGGGCGACGCGCCGGATTTCGGCGCCAGCGCCGCGGCGATACGAGAGACGTACGCGGACGAGGCCAACCGGCCCCTGCTGGCCCTGCAAGCGGCCGCAGGCGAGCGTGGCGTGGCGTTTCTCTGGGACGACGACGAGGTGTCGCTCGGTCTCGGGCGCGGTGCGAAAACCTGGCCCACCCGCGAGTTGCCGGCGCCCGACGCCGTGGACTGGGCCGCCCGCCACCGTATTCCGATCGGCCTCGTCACCGGCACGAACGGCAAGACCACCACGGCGCGCCTCGCCAAGCAGATCATGCGTGCCGGCGATCGCAACGTGGGACTGAGCTCGACGGACTGGATTGCGGTCAACGAGGAAGTACTGGATCGTGGCGACTGGTCCGGCCCCGGCGGGGCACGAGCCGTATTGCGCCACTCGGACGTGGACGTCGCGATACTCGAAACCGCGCGCGGCGGCCTGCTGCGGCGCGGCCTCGGCGTCGAACGGGCCGACGCGGCGCTGATCACGAACGTGTCGGAGGACCACCTCGGCGACTTCGGTTCGCGGAGCGTGGACGAGTTGCTGGAGATCAAATGGATCGTGAGCCGGGCGGTGCGCGCGACGGGGCGCCTGGTCCTGAACGCCGACGACCGCCGCCTCGTCGCCAGGGCCGAAAACTACGACGGCGAGCTTGCCTGGTTCAGTCTCGACGAGCGCAATCCGCGCATCGAGGCGCACGCGGCGTCAGGCGGACTCGCGTTCGTCTGCGCGACCGGTCAACTCCTCAAGATCGAGCGCGGCGCGCGCGAGCCGATCTGCAGCGATCACGAGATTCCGATCAGTATGAATGGCGCCGCACGGCACAACGTCGCCAATGCGCTCGCGGCGGCCGCCCTGACGTGGTGCATGGGTGCGTCGATCGCGGATATTCGCGCGGGACTCCGCACGATGTCGCAGGACGACAATCCCGGGCGCTGCAATATCTACGAGGTCGGCGGTCGCAAGGTGCTGGTCGACTTCGCGCACAACCCGCAGGCGATGCGCGCGCTGTTGGACATGGCCGAGGCGATACCGGCCGCGCGCCGCGTCCTGTGTTTCGGCCAGGCCGGCGACCGGCCCGACGAGCTGATTCGCGCGATGACGCGCGACGCTTGGGACATCGGGCTCGACCGGGTCATCGTCTCCGAACTCGAGAAATACCACCGCGGCCGGCAGCACGGCGAGGTCCAGGGCGTCATTCGCGACGAACTGCTCGCGCTCGGCGCGCGCGCGGACCAGATCGCGCACTTCGAGGAGGAATCAGAGTCGCTCGAGGCGGCTTTCGACTGGGCCGCAAAAGGCGATCTCGTGATCATGCTCGCGCTCGGCG
>JBFISV010000219.1:0-4758 GCA_041608415.1 Woeseiaceae bacterium | reverse complement strand
TTCCTGTCCGTAGTGCTCGCAGCGACCAATGCCAGCCACGAACTCATGTGGTTTCTGCCGGCCGCCGGCCCGGACGGACAGTTCCTGACGCGCCCGGAAAAATGGGGCCTTTGGTACCTATATGTACACGCACCGTACAGCTGCCTCGCCGCGGCTGCCGCCGTATTGACGCTGTTACGGAACCACGCTGCGATCGCGCCCGCTTTGCGTACGGGCCTGTTGTTACTGACCGCCGCAAGCATCGTGCCGGTGGCAGCCGCCGTCGCTTACGATACGGGCTACGGCCCTGACACGATACCGCTGGTACCGGTCGTGCTGGCATTCATGCTGCCGCTGTATTCCTGGCTCGCTTTCGGCGCGCGAGTCGCCGACTTCTCGCCGCAGGCCTACGAAACCGTTTTTCAGCACATGCAGGATCCCGTGGTCGTGATCGACGGCAGGCAGCGAATCATAGGGATGAACGAGCGCGCGCGGAGCCTCCTCGACGTCAGCGAAAGGGCGGCCATGCGGGCGCCGCTCGACGCCGTATTCGGCGATGGGTCTGCCTCGATCTTCGAGGCGATCGCGAGCGGCGAACCGAAGAAAATGATGACACAGTCGGGCCGCTTCCTGCATTTGCAAATCTCGTCAATCAATACCAATGGCAAGTCGGCGCGTGGCGGCCAGGTGCTCATTTTTCACGATGTAAGCGACGTCGAGCGCGCGCAGCTCGAGGTTCGAAATACGGAGAAGCTGCTGCGCACGCTCGTCGATCACTCGGTCAACGGCATTCTGCGCCTGCGCTGGGTGCAGAATGCCGCGCAAGACGGTATGGAGCTCAGATGCATATTCGCGAATGCCGCCGCCGGACGTTTCCTCGATATCGAACCCGATGCACTGGTCGATCGAGCGGCCGACGACGTGGTACGCCTGTCGACCTCGGGCATGGCAACTGACGAGGCGGCGGCAATACTCGAGAGCTTCCGGGCGGCCGTCAATGCCGGCGTCGGCAGCGACGTCGAGGTTTACCATGATGGCGCTGCGGGTGGCCGCTGGCTGCGCCTGATCTGCGAGCCCGTCGGCGATGATTTTGCCGCAACGCTCGTCGACGTTACGCACGAAAAGGCGAAGGAACAGCACATGGAGTCGATCGCCGACACGGATCCGTTGACCCACGTGCTGAACCGCCGCGGCTTCGAGCGCGAAGCGTCCCGGCACTTGTCGGCCTGCAGCGACTCGGCCTGCGGCGCGCTGCTGTTCATCGATCTGAACGGTTTCAAGCAAATCAACGACACCCATGGCCATGAAGTCGGCGACGAAATCCTGACGATTGCGGCGCGGCGTCTGCTCAGAAGCCTCAGGAGCTGCGACATCATCGGCCGGCCCGGCGGCGACGAATTTGTCGCGCTGGTTCCGAATGTATCCGCGCGCATCGCGGCGACGCTCGCTGAACGGATTGCCGTGACGCTCGACGAAGCCTACAGCATCGCGAACCTCGGCTTGAGCTGCCCGGCGAGCATCGGGCTGGCGCTGTATCCGGACAATGCAAACACGCTGACGGGCCTGCTGCGCGCGGCGGACCAGGCCATGTACCGGGCAAAAGCACGCAGCCGTGACGTGCCGAGCATCGGTGGCGTCGCCCTGCTGGAAAAAGCGAGTTAGCCAACCTGGACACGGTGTAATAAAGTCGGCCGCTCAACTGTCTGCTGGTCGTATCGTGAGCGCCGGAGTCTCAATGCCCGTTTCAAGATTCTCGATTCACAGCGCGCGCCTGCGCGGCCGCTGGGCCTGGGCGCTGCTTGTCGGCCTGCCGTTCGGGCTCGCCCAGGCGGAGCCGCCCGTCGCGGCGTCGGCCGAGTCGATTCGGCCCGTGGCGGTCGGCGAGCGGGCGCCCGACTTCGTCGTCAGGAACGTGGCGGGCGAGCCCTACGCGTTTGCGGCGGATGCGCTCGAGCGTCCGACGATCCTCGTGAGTTTCCGCGGCGGTTGGTGCCCTTACTGCAACCTGCACCTGTCCGAACTGCGCCACGTGCTGCCGGAGATTCGTGCCCTCGGCGTCGACGTATTGTTCCTCAGCGGCGATCGTCCGGAGCAGCTTTACAAGAGCCTAGAAGAGGACACGAAGGAGGCGATTGCGGGCCGCGACTACCGGATATTTTCCGATGCCCGGGCCGAGGCCGCCCGCGCGCTCGGTATCGCGTTCCGCGTCGCGGACCGCACGGTCGCGCGACGCCACGAAAAGGGCCAGGACATCGCCGGCTCCTCGATGCTCGAACATCGCATCCTGCCCGTACCCGCGGTGATCGCGATCGACAGGAACGGCATCGTGCGTTTCGTGTTCGCCGCAGCCGACTACAAGATCCGCCTGCCCGCGGCCGATCTGCTCGCGGTCGCGGAGTCCATCGCGGCGGGCTGAATACTCGGACCACGGACTCGGAGAGCAAGGCTCGTGCACCGGGCCTCTCCGGAATGATACGCTGTGCCGCGAAATCCCGGGTGCGCACGCACGGAATCAGCGCGGAGACGAACATGGTAACGGCAATCGTATTGATCAAGGCAGAGACCAACCGCATTCCCGATCTCGCCGAGAGTATCGCGGACATGGCCGGCGTGCAGGAGGTTTTTTCGGTGGCCGGCCGTCACGACCTCGTCGCTATCGTCAGGGTGGCGAAGAACGAGGACCTGGCCGACGTCATCAGCAACCGCATGCGCCGCCTCGACGGCATCGTCGCTACCGAGACCATGATCGCGTTTCGCGCGTATTCGAAACAGGAACTCGAGGCGGGCTTCGAACTCGGTCTCGACTAGGCGAGCCGGCGCACGCCATGAGAATCGCAAGCGAACGGCGCCCGGCACGAGCGCCTAGCACCGGGCCCCGGCTTGCCGGGCCGCGCCGCCCGCCCGCATGACAGTGACGAGCGCGTACATCTGCGATGCGGTCAGAACGCCGATCGGGCGTTACGGCGGCGCACTGTCGTCGGTGCGCGCAGACGACCTCGGCGCCGTTGCGCTGCGCGCGCTCACCGAACGCAACGCGACTCTCGACCCCGGCGGCATCGACGACATCGCTTACGGCTGCGCCAACCAGGCGGGCGAGGACAACCGCAACGTGGCGCGCATGAGTTCGCTGCTCGCGGGGCTGCCCGCGTCGGTACCCGCGGTGACAGTGAACCGTCTGTGCGGATCGGGCATGAACGCGATCGGCAACATCGCCGACGGCATCGTTGCAGGCGGCATTCGAATCGGCATTGCGGGCGGCGTCGAGTCGATGTCGCGCGCGCCGTTCGTCCTGGCCAAGCAGGACGCGGCGTTCGGCCGCAACGCCGAACTGTACGATACGACGCTGGGCTGGCGATTCGTCAATCGCGCGCTCGAGGAGCAGTACGGCGTCGACTCCATGGCCGAAACCGCGGAAAACGTCGCGGCGGAACATGGGATTTCGCGCCGCGACCAGGACCGCTTCGCGCTTCGAAGCCAGCTGCGCGCGGCCGCCGCGATCGAAAACGGCCGCCTCGACGACGAAATCGTACCTGTCGGCGTGCCGCAAAAGCGCGGCGAAGAAACGACCGTCGACCGGGACGAACACCCGCGCCCCGGCTCCACGATCGAGGCACTCGAAAAGCTCGGACCGATCGTCCGTCCCGACGGCACGGTCACGGCCGGCAACGCCTCGGGCATCAACGACGGCGCGTGCGCGCTGCTCATCGCGAGCGGACGCGCAATCGAAGATCATGGCCTCGAGCCGATTGCGCGCGTCGTGGCCTGGGCCACGGCGGGCGTGGAGCCCCGGGTCATGGGCATCGGACCAGTGCCCGCGTCGGAGAAAGCGCTGTCGCTCGCGGGTCTCGCCATCGCCGACATGGACGTCATCGAACTCAACGAGGCGTTCGCTGCGCAGGGCCTCGCCTGCCTCAGGAAACTCGGCGTGGACGACGACGCGGAGCACGTCAACGCGAACGGCGGGGCGATCGCGCTCGGTCACCCGCTCGGCATGTCGGGCGCGAGGCTCGTCACGACGGCGGCGTACGAACTGCGCCGCAGGCAGGGCCGTTTTGCCCTGTGCACGATGTGCATCGGCGTGGGGCAGGGCATCGCGATGCTCATCGAGCGTGCCTAGTCCGGGCTTCGCGCGATGAAAAAAAAGCCGCCCAGCTACGAAACGCCCGAGTTGCGCGAGTTCGCGGAAGTCCTGCGCGGCCGCCGCACGATCGACCTGTATCTCGACATGGAGATCCCGGCCGATCTCGTGCGCGAGGCCATCGAGGCGGCGACCTGGGCCCCCAACCATCACGTCACCGAGCCGTGGCGCTTTTACCTCTTTGGCCGCGAAACCATCGAGCGCTGCCTCGACCTCTGCGAGGACATCGTGCGCGCGAAGAAAAGCCCGGAGGCGGCGGCCTTCAAACGCGAGCGCTGGGCCGAAAAGCCGGGCTGGCTGCTCGTGACCTGCCGGCGGTCGGCCGACGAACTCACGCAGCGCGAAGATTACGCGGCCTGCGCCGCCGCCGTGCAGAATTTCATGCTCTACCTGTGGGCGGCCGGCATCGGCTCGAAATGGACGACCGGCGACATTACGCGCGACCCGCGCTTCGCCGGGATCGCGGGCTTCGACGCCGAGGAGGAGCTCGTCGTCGGGCTCATCTGGTACGGCTACCCCAAGTTGACGCCGACGCAGGCGCGCAAGGGCCTCGATGCGGTCTTGACCGAGCTGCCGTAACGCGCCGGATGCGAAAGACGGGGATTTCGTTAAATACGTAGTTGCGAATCATTCGCATTTGC
>JBFISV010000218.1:0-4761 GCA_041608415.1 Woeseiaceae bacterium | reverse complement strand
GCGAAGCGCTTGAACAGCACCGCCTTGCCCTCCATGACGGGCTTCGCCGCAAGCGGGCCGATCGCACCCAGCCCGAGCACGGCGGTGCCGTTCGAAATCACGGCAACGAGGTTGCCCCGGGTCGTGTACACGGCGGCATCGCGCGGCTCGTCGCGGATCCTGAGGCAGGGATAGGCCACGCCCGGCGAATACGCCTGTGAAAGATCGAGCTGGTTTGCGAGCGGTTTGGTCGCCGTGACCGCGAGTTTTCCGGCCGGCGGCGTGCTGTGGTATTGGAGAGAGCCCTGTTCGAGTGGATCGGCCATGTCAGGGGTCAAGTCTACGCATTACGCATGCCGAAATCAGTCGCGAGCGCGGATAATTCGGCGCGTGCGCGGTATCGGCCTGCCGAATTCGGCCCTGCGGCGTGGCCTCAATCGGCGCCTTCGGGCCACATCGAAATAATCTGGCCGATCGCAGGATTCGTCTTCCCGGCGAGCACCGCCGCGTACGTGCGCGCCACAGCCTCCGGGCCGCAGCTGCGCTCGATCTCGAGCCAGTCGTCGCAAAAGCGGCGAAACGCAACGTACGATGCGCCCATGTTCATCATGAGCGCCTTGGCCCCGATCTCCTCGCTGCGCCGCTGGACATGGGTCGGCGCGAAAAAAAACTCCGGCTTGGGTCCGGGAAGTCCTTTCGTCGGCCCCATCTCCGCGTAGTGCGTCGCGCCGATGCGGCAGGAGTGTTTGAGGCTGTCGATATAGTGATGGTGCAGATCGCTGAGCACCTTCGCGCTGCCCGCCATGTCGACGAGGACGACCGACTCTGCGGCGTCGAGTCCGGCGACGTCGTCGTAGGCCAGCACCGTGTCGTAGCAGCCGAGGCCTTCGCAAAATGCGATATTGCCCGGCGAGGTGATACCGATGCTCCGCAACTTGCCGCGCTGCCTGACGCAATGCCCGAGTGCGATGCTGGTCTTGCTCGATGCGCTCGTAATCAGGCAGGCGCTCGCGCCGAACGAATCGTTGACCTCGAGGAAATCCTCCACGAGCCACGAGGTCATGTAGAGGCCGCGCAGCAGGCTGTCCTGGTCTTCCCGATCCGCCTCGTAGATCGGGTTGGCCGATGCCCGATCGAACTGGGCATAGACGGGCGCGTAGTCCGCCCGGTGCGGGGATACGTCGCGGAACTGCCCGGTGCTGACCTTGCCCGCGAGGATCCTGAGGTGGGTCGAAAACGGGAAGAAGCCCCAGACCCGCTCACCGACCCCGACCTCGGCATGTCCCGACGCGATCACGTCGCCCCAGCCCATGGCCGGAATCCGGCCCCAGCCGTCCGCGGCCGGAAAGAAGCCCCAGTAGCCGAGCGCGTCACCGCTGCCGGCGTAGGAGATGTTGTTCGCGGTCAGGGCGAGACGGTCCACCCGGAAAATGACTTCGCCATCGGCCGGTGTGCTCACGAGCGACTCGGTGACGACGCGGGTCTCGCCCCAGTTGCTCTTCCGGACTTCCATCGTGCTCACGTCGACGGCGTCAGTCATGATCGCGATCCTTTTGGCCTGTTTGCCCCGGGTTCCGGACGGACCCGGGATTCGTATTGAAACGGCAACTTCTCCAGCGCTGCAAACTAGACATTATCGAACAAATAGTCAAAAGTAGAACGGCGCTGTCGGTACGAACGGCGCCAGGCGTGGAGAAATCACTGAAAGCCCGGAGCAACAACACCAGATTCGAGGGAGCCCGCATTTTGTCCCGGGCCGTGAAACATCGCGAACGGCCGCCATTCGAACTACGGCGGAACGGCCCGACGATGCACGAGCCGCTCGTCCGCACGCGGCGAGCAGAGCCTGCCGGATCTGCCGGCCGTTTCGGGGCGGTCGCCGCATGAGCAATGCCCCGCTTGCCTCGCTGTTCTCGATGGACGGCAAGACCTGTCTCGTGACAGGCGGCTCACGCGGGCTCGGCTATCAGATGGCCAGCGGCTTCCTGCAGGCCGGGGCCGGCCGCGTCTACATCACGGCACGCACTGCCGATGCCTGCAGCGAGGCGGCGAAATCTCTTTCGGAACACGGCGAGTGCGTTGCCCTGCCCTGCGATATCAGCTCGGTCGCGAACATCGAGCGACTCGTCGCCGATTTGAGCGCGCGCGAGGATCACATGGACGTCCTGGTCAACAATGCCGGCACGGGCTGGGGTGCGGCCTTCGGCGAATACCCGGAAAAGGGCTGGGACAAGGTGATGGACCTCAACGTGAAGACCCCGTTCTTTCTCACCCAGGCCATGACGCCGTTGCTCGCGAAGAACGCCAGCGCCGGGGAGACGTCCTGCGTCATCAACATCGGATCGATCGCGGGCATCATCGGCGATGCGTTTCACAACTACGGCTACGGTCCGAGCAAGGCGGCTCTGCACCAGATGACGCGCAACCTCGCCAAGGACCTGGCCGAACGGCACATTCGCGTGAACGCGATTGCGCCGGGGCGCTTTTTCTCGAAGATGACCGAATACGCGCGCCGCAACACCGCGCAGTACGAGGCCGAAATCGCCGCCATCCCGCTGCATCGCTGGGGCGGCGATACGGACATTGCGGGCATCGCGATCATGCTCGCGAGCCGCGCCGGCGCCTTCGTCACGGGCGAAATCATCCGCGTCGACGGCGGAGCGACGCTTGTCAGTTAGACGGCTCACACATCTGGACCGCCGGGACCCGTCGTCCTGCCGAACCTGCCCGGGACAACGCTAATGGAACAATTATCCGGCCTTGACGCCGCGTTTCTGTACCTCGAAACGGGCAACATGCCCATGCACATCGGCAGCCTTGCGATCTACGACCAGTCGACCGCGCCGGGCGGCGCTGTGACGTTCAAGGACATCCTGCGGTTCTTCGACAAACGCCTGCACAAGGCGCGCGCGTTCCGGCAGCGCCTCGTGACGGTGCCCATGAGCCTCGATCATCCGTACTGGATCGAAGATCCGGATTTCGACCTCGAGTTCCACGTGCGGCACATCGCCCTGCCGAAACCCGGCGACTGGCGACAGCTCTGCATCCAGACGGCGCGTCTGCACGCGCGGCCACTCGACACGACCCGGCCGCTGTGGGAGGCCTACGTCATCGAAGGCCTCGACAACGTCGACGGCGTCCCGCCGGGCAGCTTCGCGCTGGTCACGAAACTGCATCATGCCGCGATCGACGGCGTCTCGGGCGCGGAGATATCGGCGGCCATCCACGACGTCTCGCCGGAGGACACGGTGGCGCCGCCCGAAAAAGACTGGCAGCCGGAGCGATTCCCGACGGCGATGGAACTGCTCGCACGGACGGCCGTCACGACGGCGAAAAAGCCGTTCGAGTTCGCGTCGCTCGTCGCGCGCAATGCGCCGACCGCGTGGCAGTTCGGCCGCGGGCTCTTGAGCAAGGAACTCGCCGTCACGACGAGAGTGCCGCGCACGCGTTTCAACGGCAACGTCTCCCCGCACCGAGTTTTCGACGGCCGCAGTTTCTCGCTGGACGAGATCCGGGCGATCAAGTCCTCGGTCGAAGGCGCCACCGTCAACGACGTGATCGTCAGCGTCTGCGGCGGCGCGCTGCGGCGCTATCTCGACGCCAAGGGCGAATTGCCGAAGCGATCGCTGGTGGCGATGGCCCCGGTATCCGCCCGCCCCGAACAAAAGCGCAAGTCGGCCGGCAACATGGTGTCGACGATGAGCCTGCCCGTGCGCAGCGACGTCGCGGACCCGCTCGAACGGCTGCGCGCCGTGCGCCAGGAGAGCGTGCGGGCCAAGCGGCTGACGAACACCGTGGGCGCCTCGCTCGCGACCGAGCTCGCGCATTTCCTGCCGTCGACCACGACCGGGCTCATGGCGACGGCCTATTGCCGCTACGGGCTCGCGAAACGATTGCCGCCGATATTCAACACCGTGATCACCAACGTGCCGGGGCCGAACTTTCCGCTGTATTCCATGGGCTCGCGGATGGTCGCCAATTTCGGGCTCGGGCCTGTCACGCACGGCATCGGGCTGTTTCAGCCCGTAATCGGTTACAACGGCCGGATCACGGTCAGTGCGATATCGTGCCGCGAAATGATGCCGGACCCGGGAACCTACTGCGACGGCCTGACCGAATCGTTCGAGGATCTCAGGAAGGCGACGAAACGGAAAAAAACGCGCCGCAAAAAAGCCAACGGCGCGGGTCGCTCGCCCGCGGTCACGCCGAAAAAGCCCGCGCGCAAACGCGCACCAGGAAAACGCCCGGCCGCGCGCTAACGGCAGCGCACGGCGGCCGCCGGCACAACTCGAAGAGGTGAGAGAACCCGTATGCATGGCCTGATGATGGATACCCCGCTGCTGATCTCGTCGCTGATGAGATTCGCAGACACCAATTACCCGCAGCGCGAAATCGTCTCGGTGACCGTCGACAACCCGCAGCAGCGCTACACTTATCGCGAGGCATTCGCGCGCACGCGCAAACTCGCCAATGCGCTCGAGCGGCTCGGGGTCAAGGCTGGCGAACGCGTCGGCACCCTGGCCTGGAACGATCACCGCCACTTTGAACTCTATTACGCGCTTGCCGGCAGCGGCATCGTCTGCAATACGATCAATCCGCGCCTCTATCCCGAGCAGGTCGCCTACATCGTCAATCACGCCGAAGACCGTTACCTGTTCGTCGACGCGATGGTGATGCCGCTGGTCGAAAAACTGTGGCCGGCGTTCAAGGGCGTCGAGGGTGTCGTCGTCATGACCGACGAGGCGCACATGCCGGCGAGTGAGCTCCCGAACGTGATTTGCT
>JBFISV010000217.1:0-4766 GCA_041608415.1 Woeseiaceae bacterium | reverse complement strand
GTTCGAGATCCCGCCCGCCGGCTTCATGCCGACCATCCGGCCGGTCTCGTAATAATAGTCCCGGATCGCGGCGAGCATCACGAGCGTCACCTGCATCGTCGCGGCCGGCTGGATCTTGCCGGTCGAGGTCTTGATGAAGTCGGCGCCCGCATGCATTGCCAGCACGCTGGCGCGGCGCACACGGTCGAGTGTCCCCAGCTCGCCGGTCTCGAGAATGACTTTCAGGTGTGCGTTGCCGCAGGCTTCCTTGACGGCCACGATTTCGTCGAATACGCGAGCGTAGTCGCCGGCGAGGAAGGCGCCGCGGGAAATCACCATGTCGATCTCGTCCGCGCCCGCGTCGACGGCCATGCGCGTGTCGTCGAGCCGTATCGTGAGCGACGACATGCCGCTCGGGAACGCCGTCGCGACCGATGCAACCTTGATGTCCTGGCCTTCGAGCACCTGTTTCGCAACGCCGACCATCGTCGGGTAGACGCAGACCGCCGCAACGTGCGGCAGGCCCGGCATCGCGTCGTGCAGATGCATCGCTTTCTGGCAGAGCTGCCGAACCTTGCCCGGCGTGTCCTGCCCCTCGAGCGTCGTGAGATCGATCATGCTCAGGATCGTTTTCAGCGCCTCGACTTTCGATGCCGTCTTGATCGAGCGCGTCTGAAACCGCGCCACGCGTTCGTCGACGCCGACTTCGTCGACGGCCGGCACGCGGCGGAGGTCGGGCATCGTATTCGCCGATGTCACGGCGGCGAGCCTCGTGGCTTTGCGTCGGGCGGCCATCGTCAGTCCAGCGCGGTACTGAGCGCGACATTGATCATGTCGTCGAAGGTCGTTGCACGCTCTTCGGCGGTCAAAGCGTCGCCGCTCGTGATGTCGTCACTGACGGTGCAGATCGCGAGCGCCTCGACGCCGTACTCGGCCGCGATCGGATAGATGCCCGCCGCCTCCATCTCGACGCCGTAAACGTTGTACCGCGCCAGCGTCTCGAAAATTGCGGGGTCCGGCGTATAGAAAAGGTCGGCCGAAAAAATGTTGCCCACGTGGTAGCGAACGTCCTGTGCCTCGGCCGCCGCGACCGCCCGCTGCACGAGATCGAAGCTTGCGAGCGCGGCGAGATCGTAGCCGCCGAAGCGCATGCGGTTGACGTTCGAATCCGTCGACGCGCCGGCCGCGATGACGATGTCGCGCAAGCCGACATCCGGGTGCGAGGTGCCGCAACTGCCGACGCGCAGGACGCGCTTGACGCCGTAGAATTCGATGAGCTCGGTGACGTAAATCGACACCGACGGTATGCCCATGCCGTGCGACATCACGGATATCGGCCCGCCGCGGTATTCGCCCGTGAAACCCCACATGTTGCGAACGTCGGTGACGCGGCGCGGAGCGTCGAACCAGTTCTCGGCGATGTATTCCGCGCGCAGCGGATCGCCGGGCATCAGCACGGTTTCGGCGAAGTCGCCGGGCGCCGCGTTCATGTGTTTGGTTGCCATGGAGAGCCTCTTGCACGCCCGTCTTAACGCGTCACGCTACCATTTGTTGCATGACGACATGCCGCCGTCGACAACGAGGTTTGCGCCCGTTATCCAGCGAGATGCGGGACTTAGAAGGAACAATACCGCGTCGGCGACATCAATGGGAGTCCCGAGGCGCCCGAGCGGCGCCTTCGCGCGCCAGCGTTCGACGCCGTCGGGCCAGTCGAGTTGCAAGCCGTCGCGCTCGATCAGGCCGGGCGAGACGGCGTTGACGCGAATGCCGTCTGCGCCGTACTCGAGCGCAGAGGCGCGCGTGAACATGACGAGAGCCGCCTTGCCGCTCGCGTAATGCGCATGTCCCGGGGCCGGATCCAAAGCCTCGATCGATGCGACGTTCACGATCGCGCCGCCGCAGCCGGCCGCCCGCCAGCTACGCGCTGCGCGCTGCGTCACGAGGAAGGCGCTGTCGACGTTGCTCGAGTAAGCCGAGCGCCAGTCGTCGAACGACACGTCCGGCAGCGCCCGCACCGCCTGCGTCGCCGCGTTGTTCACGACGAAGTCGGGCGTCACGCGCTCGAAAATCGCGTCGACCGCGCGCGTATCCGAGAGATCGCCCGCGACGACCTCGCCACTGCCGAGGCGGCCGATCAATGCCTCGGCGGCGGGCCTGTTTTCGTGGCAGTGGGCGGCGATCCGGGCGCCGGCTTCGGCCAGGCGTGTGGCGATGCCGCCGCCGATGCTGCCGCTCGCGCCCGTCACGAGCACCGTGCGGCCGCTGAGGTCGAGCAGTCTGCCGATGTCGGGTACCTCGTCCATCGGGTGCTATTGTCCGCTCATGACGGACGAATCGAAACCGTTGGCCGAATTCCGGACCCGCGAACGCTGTTTTATCACGGAACTTTTCAATGATGCTTCCGTGCCCGACGTCTCGGTGGCGCGCTGCCGCGTCGAGCCGGGCGTCACGACCGAGCGGCACGCGCTCTCCGTCGCCGAGTGGTACGTCATCGAATCGGGCCGCGGCCTCATGTGGCTCGGCGATGATGCCGCCTTCGCGGTCGGCGCCGGCGACACGGTCGCCATCCCCGCGGGTCGCGAGCAGCGCATCGCGAACAGCGGCGAAACCGACCTGTTGTTTTTGTGCGTCTGCGTGCCGCGATTCACGCCCGCAACCTACACCGCAAGGGAATAGCCGAGCCGTGATCGCGGCGCTATACTGCGGCCACAGTTCATCAGGAGAACGCCCATGTGTGGCCAAAACCCAACACAAACGAACACGCCCGGAACGCGATGGTCGACGAGCCTCGTGGCCGGCACCGCGCTGGCGCTCGGATTCGCGGCACTGCCGGCGAACGCGCAGACCGAAGGACTACTCGAGGAAATCACCGTCACCGCGCAAAAACGCGAACAGAGCCTCGAGGACGTGCCCGCGTCCGTGTCGACGATCTCGGGTGAGAGCGTCAACGACTACCTGGGCTCCGCCGAGAATATCCGGGCGCTGGCCGGACGCGTGCCGAGCCTGCAGATCGAATCGTCGAACGGCCGCACGCAGCCGCGTTTCTACATCCGCGGGCTCGGCAACATCGACTTCGACAACAACGCCAACCAGCCCGTCGCCATGGTGTTCGACGAAATCGGACTCGAGAACAACGTGCTGCGCAGCGTGCCCGTGTTCGACATCGCACGAATCGAAGTGCTCAAAGGCCCGCAGGGTTCCCTGTTCGGCAGAAACACCAACGCGGGCATCGTCAAGATCGATTCGGTGCGCCCGAGCTTCGATTTCGGCGGCTACCTCATGCTCGGCTACGGCGAGCGCGGAACCGTCACGGCCCAAGGCGCCGTCGGCGGCCCGATGAGCGACACGCTCGCGGCGCGCGTATCCGTCAAGCACCAGCAGCGCAACAACTGGATCAACAATGCGGCGGCGAACACGCCCGAGGACGATTTCGGCGAATTCGAGGAAACGGGGTATCGCATACAGACCCTGTGGCAGCCTTCGGACAGTTTCCGGGGTCTGCTCAAGGTGCACGGCTTCCGCCAGACGGGCTCGCATCCGCAGGTCTTCTACGCGAATGCCATCGCGCTGGGCTCACCGGGCCTGCGCCCCGGCTTCAACATCGAGGTGGCCAATCACGACGGCGGTGCGGAGATGGAGCTGCAGCACGGCGGCGCGTCGGCAAATCTCGAGTGGGACCTCGAATACGCCAAGTTCACGTCGATCACGGCGTTCGACAGCGTGAAGAATTTCCAGGCGGCCGACGTGGACGGTGGCTTGCTGTCGTTCCCGCCCGTGCCGGCCAACACGCTCGGCCGCCAGCTGTTTTTCAACGTAACGACCGGCGACGGCCTCGACGATCATCACCAGTTTTCGCAGGAATTCCGGGTTGCGCGGGAATCGGACGACATGTTCGTGCAGGTCGGCCTGTTTTATTTCGACGAGGAGATCGACGTCCTGTCGAGAGATTTCGAGCTCAACTTCACCGACATCGTAAACCAGAAGACCAAGTCGGGGGCCGCCTTCGGCCAGGTCGAATATTCGCTCACGGACGCGGTCGCGTTGACCGTGGGTGCACGCGTCACCCGCGACGAGAAGAACCTCGAGGTCATCCCGGGCCCGAATTCGTTCTCACCGCCGGACACGATCTCCGTCAAGGACAGCTACTTCAACTGGGACGTCGCGCTGAATTTCAGCGTCAACGACGACCTGAGCATCTATGGCCGCGTCGCGAACGCCTCACGCGGCCCGGTCACGCTCGGGCGTTTCGGTTTTACGAGTTCGGCCAGGACCGAGACGAGCGATTCGGCTGAGATCGGCTTCAAGGCAACGCTGTTCGGCGGCCGCGCCCGCTGGAATGGCGCCGTCTACTATTACCAGAACGACGACATGCAGCTGACCGCGACGGGCGGCGTGGCCAACACCAACCAGTTGCTGAATGCCGACAAGGTCGTCGGCAGCGGTTTCGAGACCGACTTCGAGATGCTGATCACGGAAAACTTCCGCGTCATCGCGAACCTGAGCCTGAACGACACCGAGATCGACGACCCGAACCTGCGCGACGACCTGTGCGGCTCCAATCCGACCTGCACGGGTCTCGACCCGGTCGTCGGCACCCGCATGGGCTTTTTCGGCCCCGTCACCGAGGTTTCGATCGACGGCAATCCATTGCCGCGTTCGCCCGAAGTAATCGGCAACATCATCGTGCAATGGACGATACCGACGGCAAACGGCGGCTATTACGCCCATACCGACTGGAACTACCGCGATGACTCGAACATCTTCCTGCACGAGTCGGTCGAGTTCGT
>JBFISV010000216.1:0-4769 GCA_041608415.1 Woeseiaceae bacterium | reverse complement strand
GCCATCGACGCGACCGAGTGGGTCGGCCCGTACAACGACGTTGCGTTCGGGCTGCACAAGGCGGCGAAGTACTACTACTACCCCGGCTGGCAGGAACCCGGACCGACGCTCGAATTCTACGTCAACCGCAGCGCATGGGAGTCGCTGCCGGCCGACCTGCAGGCGATCGTCGATATTTCCTGCCAGGCCATCAACATGGACATGAACGCCGAGTACACGCACGGCAATGCGAACGCATTGCGGCAGCTTGCCGAGGACCCGAACGTCGAACTGCGGCCGTTTCCAAAAGAAGTCATCGATCGCCTCCGGGCCGTGGCGGATGAAGTCATTGCGGAACTCGTCGCGAAAGACCCGGCGGCGGCAAAAATCTATGCGTCGTTCGACGCGTTTCGGGAAAAGTCGGCGCTGAACCAGCGCATCAGCGAACAGGCGTTCCTCGAAACCCGGGACTAACGCGGGACGGAGGCCGACCCTATCGGCCGTACACCTGGCCCGGAAGCCAGGTGACGAGTTCGGGGACGATCGCGAGCAGCAGCAGCGCGAGCACCTGGATCGCGACGAACGGAATGACGCCGCGGTAGATCGCGGACGTCGGTACTTCGGGCGGCGCGACGCCGCGTAAATAGAACAGCGCGAAGCCGAACGGCGGCGTCAGGAACGAGGTCTGCAGGTTGATCGCGATCATGATGCCGAGCCAGACCGGGTCGAGGCCCATGGCGAGCAGCACCGGGCCCACGATGGGCACGACGACGAACGTGATCTCGATGAAGTCCAGCACGAAGCCGAGCAGGAACATGACGAGCATGACGACGACGACGGCGCCGATGACGCCGCCCGGCAGCGCTTCGAGAACCGCGCGCACGCCCTCGTCGCCCCCGTAGCCGCGAAACACGAGCGAGAACACGGACGCGCCGATCAGGATCAAGAACACCATGCTGCTGATCCTGAGCGTGCTCTGCATGATTTCGGTCAGGCGCCCGAGGTCGAGCTGCTTGCGCAACACGGCCATGAGCAGCGCACCCATGCCGCCGACGCCGGCTGCCTCGGTCGGCGTGGCGAGGCCCATGAGAATCGAGCCGAGCACCGCGAATATGAGGACCAGCGGCGGAACGAGCGCACCCATGACGGCGCCGAAACCGACGCGTTCATCGGGACCGCGCTCGTGCGCGGGCATGAGCGCGGGCTTCGCGATCGCAGCCACCACGATGTAGGCGACGTACAGTACGACGAGCAGCAGACCCGGTATCAGCGCGCCCGCAAACAGGTCGCCGACCGAGACGGTTTTCGGTGAGTAGATGCCCATCTCGAGCTGCGCCTGCTGATACGCGCTGGTCATCACGTCGCCGAGCATAACGAGAATGATGGACGGCGGGATGATCTGGCCGAGCGTTCCGGACGCGCAGATCGTGCCGGCCGCAATGCCGGGCGAATAGCCGCGCTTGAGCATCGTGGGTAAGGACAGGAGTCCCATCGTCACGACCGTGGCGCCGACGATGCCCGTGCTGGCCGCGAGCAGCATGCCGACGAGCGTGACGGAAATGCCGAGCCCGCCGCGCAGCGTGCCGAACAGCGCGCTCAGCGTGTCGAGCAAGTCTTCCGCGATGCGCGCGCGTTCGAGCGTCACGCCCATGAAGACGAACAGCGGCACCGCGACGAGCGTTTCGTTCGTCATGATGCCGAACAGCCGGTTCGGCAGCCCGGAAAGCAGCGCCTCGTTGAACGTCCCCGTGACGACGCCCGCGGCCGCGAAGATCAGCGCCGTGCCGCCGAGCGTGAACGCCACCGGAAACCCTGCGAGCAGCACCGCGATGACGGACAGGAACAGCAGTAAGGCAACCCACTCCATGCTCAGTCCGATCCCCCCGGCGCACGAATCGTGCGCACGGCATTGGCGAACAGCGAAAGGCCCTGCAGCGAGACCATGACCGGCATGATCACAAGCACTGTTTTCAAAAGCGGCAGCAGCGGGTACGGCAATCCGCCCGATTCACGCGAGGCCTCCTTCATCGACCAGGAAACGGCGACGAAGTCCCACGACTTGACGGCCAGGAAGGCGCACAGCGGCAGCAGGAAGACGACGACGCCGATGGCATCGACCCAGGCGCGACGCCGCGCGCCGGCCGCCCTGTAGAAAATATCGACGCGCACGTGTTCCTCGTGGCGCAGCGTATACGCGGCCCCGACCATGAATACGACCGCATGCATCCAGGTCACCGATTCCTGGACCCAGATCAGCCCCGCGTCGAATACGTAGCGCATGATGACGACCACGAAGGTCACCAGCACCATGAGCAGGGTGAGCCACGCGGTTGCACGGCCGGTTGCCTCGCTGATCCGATCCAGCAGATTCCGGGAATTGACTGGCTGTGAGGGTTCGGACAAGACTGGAACTAGTGACGCCAGAAGGTCGGCGTGATCAACACGAGCAGTGTGAATATCTCGAGGCGCCCCATCAGCATGGCGGTGACCGCGACCCACTTGGCCGTGTTGGGCATCGTCATGAAGCCCGAGGAAACGTCGCCGAGGCCGGGCCCGAGGTTGTTCAGGGTCGCGGCGATCGCCGAGAACGCCGTCACCTGGTCGAGCCCGGTCGACATCATGATGACCATCATGGCGCCGAACACGACGATGTACACCGAGAAGAATCCCCACACGGCGTCGACGACGCGATACGGCACGGCGCTGTTGCCGAGCTTGACCGGAATCTCGGCGCTCGGATGCACGAGGCGGACGATTTCACGCATGCCCTGCTTGTAAATGAGCAGCCAGCGAATGACCTTGATGCCGCCCGCCGTCGATCCCGCGGAGCCGCCCACGAAGCTCGAGAAAATCAGCAGCACCGGCAGCGCCGCCGGCCACGCCGAGAAGTCTGCCGTCGTGTAACCGGTCGTTGTTGCAATCGACACGGCCTGGAAAACGCCGTCGATCACGTTCTCGCCGAAGGTCTCGAAGTGTTTGAACTGGATCAATACCGCGACGACGACGACGGACAGCGCTACGAGCACGGCCGTGTAGGCGCGAAATTCCGGGTCCTTCTGGTAGTGGGAGATCGAGACGTAACGCCAGGCATAAAAGTGCAGCGAGAAGTTGATGCCGGCCGCAAACATGAAAACGATGGCGACGACGTCGACCGCCACGCTGTCGAAGTAGCCGATGCTGAGGTCGTGCGTGGAGAAGCCGCCGATCGCCACGGTCGAGAAGGCGTGGCACAGCGCATCGAACCAGCCCATGCCGGCCGCCATGTAACTCAGCGTGCACGCGGTCGTGAATGCAAGGTACACGTACCACAGCGCTTTCGCAGTCTCCGTGATGCGCGGCGTGAGCTTGGTGTCCTTGACCGGGCCGGGTGTCTCGGCGCGATAGAGCTGCATGCCGCCGACGCCGAGCATCGGCAGTACCGCCACGGCGAGCACGATGATGCCCATGCCGCCGAGCCATTGCAGCTGCTGGCGGTAATACAGTATCGACTTCGGCAGCTCGTCGAGGCCGGTAAGAACCGTGGCGCCGGTCGTCGTGAGCCCGGACATCGATTCGAATATCGCGTCGGTGAGCGACAGCATTATCGAGTCGTCGAAGTACAGTGGCGCCGCGCCGAACGTCCCGAGCACGGTCCAGAACGCGGCGACGACGAGAAAGCCGTCGCGCAGCCGCAGGTCCTTCTTCGAATTGCGCACGGGCGCCCAGCAGAGGATGCCTGCGGCCAGGGTCAGGCCGAAGCCCTCGACGAACGAGAGCCAGGAGTGGTCGTCGAAGATCAGGCTGATTGCGATCGGCGGCAGCATGGTCACGCTGAACATCATCAGCAGCAGCCCGAGAATTCTTTGGATGACGGTCCAGTTCATGTGAGTGCGGCGTCAGACGAACGAGACGCCTACCTGGAATAACTTCTCGATTTTTTCGATCTTGCGGCGGTCGATCATGAACAGGATGACGTGGTCGTCGGTTTCGATCATCGTGTCGTGGTGCGCGATGATGACGCGATCATTGCGAACCAGTGCGACGATCGCCGATCCCTTCGGCAAGTCGACTTCTTCGATGGTCCGACCGACGACCTTCGAGTCTTCGGGTGAGCCGTGGGCTATGGCTTCGATCGCCTCGGCCGCGCCGCGCATCAGCGAGTGGACCTTGACGACGTCGCCGCGCCGCACGTGAGCGAGCAGCGAGCCTATCGTCACCTGCTGCGGCGAGATCGCGATATCGATGCTGCCGGACTCGACGAGATCGACATAGGACGCACGATTGATCAGCGCCATGACCTTGTGCGCGCCGAGGCGTTTGGCGAGCATCGAGCTCAGGATGTTGGCCTCCTCGGAATTCGTGAGCGCACAAAACACGTCGACGTTGTCGACGTTTTCCTCGAGCAACAAATCCTCATCCGCCGCGTCGCCGACGAGTACGATCGCCTTGTTGACCTGCTCCGATATGTGTCGCGCGCGCTTCGTGTCGCGTTCGATAATCTTGACCTGGTTCGTCTGCTCGAGCGCCAGGGCCAGACGCACGCCGATATTGCCGCCGCCCGCAATGACGACGCGACGCACGGGATCTTCGAGGCGCCGCATCTCGCTGATGAACACGCGAATGTCCTTGCGGTCGGCGATGAAGAATACTTCGTCCGATTCCTGGATGACCGTCTCGCCATCGGGGAGGATTGCCTTGCCGCCGCGGTAGATCGCTGCGATGCGCCCTTCCGTGTTCGGGATGTGTTCCTTGAGCGTCATGATGCGCTGGCCGACGAGCAGCCCGTCGCGATCCGCCATGACGCCGACGAG
>JBFISV010000215.1:0-4780 GCA_041608415.1 Woeseiaceae bacterium | reverse complement strand
TCGGCATCGAAATCGAGTTCGAGCCATTCATGCATGTGCGCGGCGCTCTTTTGGAAGACGACATACAGGATCGGCGGCAGCAGCAGCAGCACCCCGGCCGTCATCGCTATCGGCGGCAACACGAAGTGATTGTAGATCGAGTGCAGGACGGCGGCCGTGAGAAAGCCCGGCAAATACAGCAGCGGGTTGATTTTCATATGACGCTCGGTCAGCGTCTGCGATATCACGGCAAAAATGGCCAGCACTCCGCCGTGCATGACGGCCGTGCCGCAGCCGCGAACGATCCAGACACCGAGGTTTCCCGTCGGCGTGGCGTACAGGTAATAGAAGTTCTCGACCACGGCGAAGCCTGCGCCGACCGCGAATCCCATGATCGCGCCATCGACGAGAAAGCCGATGCGGTGGCTGCGGAACAGGTACACGATGACGACCGCCTTTAGTGTCTCCTCGGTCAGCGGCGCCACGTAGCGGGAAAAACTCAGGAAGTCGAGCGACAGCTGTCGCAACAGAATGCCGTTACAGACAAAGGCGCCGAGCGCCGCCAGGCCGCCGACCACGATCACGACGAGGACCGTCCGCAGCCGCACGAGCTTGTAGCTGTCCATGTACAGCAGCACGACGAGGAAAATCAGAACGGGTAACAGCCCGACGGGCGCGGTAATCAGAATATCGGTCGGCATGCGGGCGTCGGTTTCCGTCCGTCGCAAAGCACAAATCTTGCCCGAGCCGATCGCAAGATTACAGTATCTTCAGGGAAACCATCCATTCGTCGCCCAGCCGCGTGCCCCCCTCGTAGCCGGCCGCGTAGCCCACGGAGAACGTCATCGGAAGGCGATGGCCGACCGTGAACATGAGGTCGAGCTGGATGCCGCCGGTGGTCAGGGTACGCTCAAAGCTCCTTCCGGGGTCCGCAACGACCCGGCCCGCGAACAGCGCAGGGCGGATGTGCTTCAGAAAAAAGCTCGGGGTGCCGAGTTCGCGGAAGCGGATCGGCGGCAGGTTCCACTCGGCCACCGACTTGACGTAGGTGCTCGCGGCGACCTCGTCGATTTCGAATCCCGGCAGACTGTCGGCGTCGCGATAGCGCTTGATTTCGCCGTCGTCGACGTAATTGTTGCCGAATCCGCCGAAATAGAAATTGCCGAGCGGATTCTGGCGGTCGCCGTTGCTGTTGCCGAGCGCGTTGTAAAACCATAGCGACGAATGACGCCAGGGCAGCGCGACGCCGAAATCGACGCCGAGCCGGCTCTTGATCACGGTTTCGATGTCCGAATCGTCTGCCGACAGGTCCAGCTTCCAGCGCCAGCCCTTCTCGTGGTCGACCGCGCCGATCGATTTGCGCGTATTGGAAAAATGCAGACCGACATCCGTCGACAGAATTTCGTCGATGTTCGCAGACGGCACGTTCTGGTTGGCGGGCAGAGTATCGAGGCGCGTGTAAAAGGCGACTTCCGCCAATAGGTCGAGGCGCCTCGGGTCGTCGTAAATCAGCGGTTTCTCGTAGCCGACGACATACGCATCGCCCTTGCGCGCGCGTTTCGTCGGCCCGAACAGGTCGTAGAAATCGGCGCGGTTGTGCGAGTACTTCGCGTACCAGTTGATCGCATGGTATTCGATGCCGACGTGTATTTCTTCGCTCGCGGGAAGATCGTCGTCGATGGAGTAGCTCGCCGTCAGGCTGAAATGGTGCAATTGCGCGGGATCGGAGAAACGCAGGGACAGGCCCGGCGCGACCGTGTCGCGATAACCTTCGATGACGGGAATGCGGGATTCGAACTTGAGATTGCGGTATGGACGGTACTTGCCTTTCCGCACCTGCAACTGATCGTAGTCGATGCGGCGCAGGCCGCTTACCACGTTCCAGTCTTTCACGATCGGGTGTTTCTTCGCGACCTCGGCGCCGAGAAACGTGATCGCGCTGACGTCCTCGAGCGGCTGCGGATCCTCGATCACGGTCGGTACGAAGCCCTGCCCCGTATACTCGAAGATCATTAGCGAACCATCGGGCAGCGGCATCGGACGAAAGTAGCCCGTCTCGGCGTTGCTTACCGCCTCGAGTTCGCCGGTGTCGATCTCGAAGCGCAGAATATTCGACACGCCGGTTATGAACGAACTGCCGTACAGGAAGCGGCTGTCTTCCGTGAACACGAATCCCTCGGGCACCGCCGGCGTAAATTCGTACTCGGCGATCGCCGCGGCGTTTCCCGCGAGCAGATCGGCCGTCTCGAACACCTTGAGATGCTGGCGGCCGTCGATCTCGCCGAGCGACACGGACACGAGTGCACCGTCGGGCGACACGTCGAGCTCGTAGGCGACCTGGCCGTAGGGCCAGACGTACACGAGATTCCATTCCTCGTAGGGGTAGGGGATCCTGACCAGCGACACGTAGCCGTTGAGGTGCCGCAGGCCCCAGAGCGCGCGGTCCGCGGCGCTGAAGACGATGTCGCCGATGCGCGCGTCCTCGAGCAACATGCGGCGCTCGCCACTGTCGACGTCGACCGACATCAGGTCGCGAAAGGAATAGTTGTCCGCCGTGTAGAAAAATGTCCGGCTGCCCGGGTCCCACGCCGTCGAGGAAACGCGATACGTCATCGGGCCCTTGATGTCCGTGATCTTCTGCACCGTGCCATCCTCGAGCGACAGCGCGCCGACATGCGCCACGACACCCGGGTAGCGGAACGCACCGAGCATGGCGTTGCCGACCGGGTCGAAGTAGGACCGCGAAATCGAGCCGAGGGCCGCTGGCACGAGCGGCCGGGTCTGTGTCAACGGGTATTGCCGTACCGCGGCGAGGTTGGCCGCCTGGAAACGATGCTCGAAGGCGATCCAGTCCGCCCAGGCATCTTCGAGCGATTTACCGAACACGCGCTGAAACTGGCGCGAATAATAGCGCTCGCTGTCCTCGCCGCGCTTGAGCCAGTCGATGACGTGTGACGGCGAGTATTCGAAGGCGAGATAGCTCATGAAGCGGGTGCCGTAAAGATAGGCATTGACCCCGGCCTGGAAGTCGATACTGGTCCCTTCGGAGACGAGGCCTAAGTTGCTGTAAAAGTGGGCACCGTCGCGGACCATCGAGCGAAACACCATCTCGTCGTACGCGCCCTGCGCGCGGCCGACGCCGCCGGACATCCACGTTTCCATGAACACGGCGGCGCCCTCGAGGTACCAGCGCGGCGACGTATGCCGTGGAACGGTCAGGTAATTGTAAAGCACGGTCTCCGGATGCCGGTTCGTCTGGCGCGGCTTGCCGCCGAAGAAGCGCCGCCAGCGGCGGTCCGTCGCGTTCGTGACGTCGGAATTCGCAATGTGCACGAGTTCGTGATTCATCATCATGAAGATCTGCTCGCTGCTCAGCATCGTCTCGAGCGTACGGCTCAGCGGGGCGACGGATACGGAGACGCCGTTGTAGGGCGACGGACCCGCACCGGCGTTGCCGTAATCGCTCATGTCCGTGAGAATGACGGTCGCCTTTTCCTGCGGCTGCCAGTCGAAAATTCGTTTCTGGAATTCGGCCGAGTTGTGGAAATTTCGGATGACGTGCGGCGCCAGGTGAGTCTGGAAGGGGTCGAAATACAGCAGCCGCACTTCGGATGTTTCATCGACGTCCATCTCGAAGGGCTCCGCGCCCACATTGGCGGAGAACAGCCATGCGACAAGCGGAAGGGATTTGACGATCAGTCGAATGCCACAGCCTCCGGGTAAATGAACCTGCCGCAGCCTGAACATTACAGCGGGCGGCGCATGGGTATTCTAGCCCGAAATTTGCACGAGGGATCGCGCGGGCAGTCGTTGGATTGCCGCCGCGCGTGCGATGCCCGGTTCGGTTTCTGCGCGTCCGCTTTATAGCCGCCGCAATCTAGCGCTTCGTGCGGCGGCACCGGGCCGTGGGACTTGCGCCCGCCCGCAGAACGCAGGCGGGCGCAATCTCGGGAGCAATCGCGGGAGCAACCAGCGATGCGATCGTCGGTTTACGACCAGATGCGGTGCGCAGCCGGCGATCGTTTCGATTGTCAATCGGCGCTGCGCGCCGCGTTCCGAAGCGCCGAACTGCTCAGGGCGTCCTGCCGCAGCGCATCGCGGAATTTCTCGCTCCCCAGAGCGTTGCTGAACGACACGTCTCTCATCGCCGCACTGAATGCATCCGAGCGCAATGCATCTCTAAACGCATTGCTGTTGAGCGCCAAACGGAAAGCGTCGCGGTTGAGCGCCTCGCGAAAAGCCGCATCGTTGAGCGCCATGCGAAACGCCTCGCTGCGGATGGCCTCGCGAAAAGCATCCGCTCGAATCGCCTCGCGAAACGCGTTGCTGCTCATTGCCTCACGGAATTTCTCCGATTGCAGCGCTTCGCGGAATGCCGAGTTATTCAGCGCGAGACGAAACGACTCGCTGCTCAATGCCTCGCGAAATGCGGCGCTGTTGAGAGCGGTCTGAAACGCCTCGCTCTTCATGGCCTCGCGAAACGCCTCGGCATTCAGGGCCTCACGGAACGCGTCGCTCCGCATCGCCTCGCGAAACGCTTCGCTTCGTACGGCCTCGCGGAACGCTTCGCTGCTCAACGCTTCGCGGAAACTCGCGGAGTTCAGGGCTTCGCGGAAAGCCTCGCTGTTCAGGGCGTCGCGAAGCGCGGCGCTGCCCAGCGCCAAGCGAAATGCGTCGCTCGCGAGCGCCTCACGGAATGCCTCCTGGTTCAACGCCTCGCGAAAGGCGCTCGAATTCAGGGCCACGCGAAACGCCTCGCTGTTCAGCGCTTCGCGCAGCGCCGAGTCGCTCATCGCGCTGC
>JBFISV010000214.1:0-4791 GCA_041608415.1 Woeseiaceae bacterium | reverse complement strand
GGTCTGGTCGATCGCCTCGACGATATAGTCCGCGGGGAACGTTTCCTGAAACTCCTCGTGCCCGGCCTGCGGGTAGCCCCACTGCGCGAACGGCATGCTCCCGGAGTCGAACCAGCAGTCGATGACTTCCGGAACGCGCCGCCAGGTGCTGCCGTTCTGCTCGAACGTGATCTCGTCGACCGCCGGCCTGTGCAGGTCGAGTTTGGAAAGCTCGCGGCCGGTCAGACGCTCGAGTTCGGCCACGGAACCGACGCAGTGGAAGTTGCCGTCGCCGTCGGTCCAGACGGGCAGCGGCGTACCCCAGAAACGCTCTCGCGACAAGGCCCAGTCGACGTTGTTCTCCAGCCAGTTGCCGAAGCGGCCGTCGCGGATGTGTTCGGGCACCCAGTTGATCGTGCGGTTCAGTTCGGCCATGCGTTCCCGGTACTCCGAGGTGCGGATATACCAGGCGTTCTTGGCGTAGTAGATGATCGGATCGCCCGTGCGCCAACCGAACGGGTAATTGTGCCGATAGCGTTCCGCACGGAACATCATGCCGCGCTCCTTGAGGATGCGGATCAGCGGCTTGTCGGCGTCCTTGAAGAACAGGCCGGCGACGGGCTCGACCGCATCGATGAAATGACCGTCGAGTCCCACGCCGTGTAACACGGGAAGCCCGTGCTGCTGGCCTAGGGAAAGGTCGTCGACGCCGTAAGCGGGTGCCGTGTGCACGATGCCCGTGCCGTCTTCGGTGCTGACGAAGTCGGCGGCGTAAACACGGAAGGCGTTTTGGTCTTCGACGTCGAGGTAGTCGAACAGTTGCTCGTAACGCAGGCCGACCAGGTCGCGGCCACGCGCGGTCTTGACGACGCGATGCGACCGATCGCCGAACACGGTTTCGCGCAGCGCCTCGGCAACGATCAGGATCTCTCCGTCCGATTCGCAATAGCTGTAGTCGATATCGGCGCCGACCGCGAGCGCGAGGTTGGACGGCAGGGTCCACGGCGTCGTCGTCCAGACGAGGAAATACGTCTGCGCCTCGCCCTCGACCTTGAAACGCACGGTGATCGAAGGATCCTCCACTTCCCGGTAACCGAGCGCCAGCTCGTGCGACGACAACGTCGCGCCGATGCGCGGGTCGTACGGCACGACCTTGTAACCCTGGTAGATGAGGCCCTTGTTCCAGATGTCCGCGAGCAGGCTCCAGACGGACTCGATGTAATCGTTGTCGAGCGTGTAGTACGCCTCGTCGAGATTGACCCAGAAACCCATGCGCTCGGTCATTGTCTCCCAGTCGGAGATATAACGCATGACGGACTCGCGGCAGCGCCGCGTGAACTCGGCAACGCCGATCTCGGCCTCGATGCGTTTCTTGTCGAAGATGCCGAGTTCTTTTTCGATCTCGTGCTCGACGGGAAGCCCGTGCGTATCCCAGCCGGCTTTACGCGGCACGTGGTAGCCACGCATCGTCTTGTAGCGGGGAAAGACGTCTTTGAAGCTGCGCGCGAGGACATGGTGTATGCCCGGCTTGCCGTTGGCTGTCGGCGGGCCTTCATTGAAACTGAACTGCGGTCGGCCGTCCGACTGCTCGAGGGTTTGCGCAAATACGTCATGCTCACGCCAGAACGCGAGCACCTCGGTCTCGAGTGTGGGTCCGTCGTAGCGGCCCGGTACTTCCCTGAATGCCAAAACTCGTGTCTCCAAAAAGCAAAACGCCCCGGACGCCTGAGCGTCCGGGGCGACATATTCGCGGTACCACCCGGTTTCACGGCCGAAGAACGCGTTCATTGGCCGCCTCGTGGGCTTTTCGGCCCGTCACCCGTCTCGTGGGTCATCCGGCTGCATCTACTGGGATATCCGTTCGGGCAGCGACTCCGGGGTGATGTTCGGCGGATTCGGGCCCGGAGCTCTCACCGGCCTCCGGTCGCTTGAGCCCCAATGGCCCGCCTACTCGTCCCCATCGACGTCTTGGGGCGAAACTTAGCCTGCAACTGTCGAAAAAACAAGCGCTTTGCCGCCGCAGGGAGTCGCGGCCACGGACGCTCAATCGGCGCCTTGCGCGCGTCGTGTGATTGCAAACATTTGTGATCCGTGCGCATTTCGGGTGGCCAGACGCCTGCCAATCGTGATATCTGGGGACTCGAAACGAAAGGATTGGTTGTATTTGCTGGCCGGGAACCGGCGATTCAGGGGCATCGGACGCGCTCGACAACCTGTAAAAACAAGGGGATAGATAATGAATAATTTCATGCAGGGCCTGACGGACACGTTGGGGCCCGCCGCTTCCGGCGCGCTCGGCCACGCACTGATCGGCCTCGTCATACTCCTGGTCGGTCTGTTCGTCGTGAAACTGATTTGCGGCTTTGCCACGCGTGCCTTGAAAAAAGTCGGTTTCCTGACGCGCTCCAATCCGGACGGTTCCGAGACGAGTTTTGTCACCCCGATCGTGGCGATCATCAAGGCCATTCTGACGATCATGGTGCTGATGGCGGTCCTGCAGCATTTCGGACTGACCGACGTGCTCGCACCGCTGCGCGACATGATCAGCGAATTCATGTCGGCCGTGCCCAACATCATCGGTGCGGGCGTCATCGCCTATGCCGGCTGGATCATCGCCAAGGTCGTGTCCGATATCGTGGCCCTCGCGCTCGGCAAGGTCGACGAACAGCTCGCGGCGCGGACGGGTAACAGCGACATCAAGGTATCCGGCTTCGGCAAGGCGTTCGTGTTCGCGATCATCCTGCTGCCGATCGTCGTTGCGGCGCTCGGCGTGCTGAGCATCCCGGCCATCTCGAATCCCGCGACCGCGATGATCCAAAAACTCATGGCCGCGGTGCCGAACATCGTCGGCGCGGGCATCATCCTTCTCGTGACCTATCTCGTCGCGAAGTTCGTCATATACATCCTCTCGGCGCTGCTCGAGGGCATGAACGTCAACGCGTTGCCGGAGAAGCTCGGCATCAAGTCGCTGTTCAGCGAGTCGTTCACGCTGACGCGTCTCGTCGGATACGCGATCATGTTCTTCGCGATGCTCGCCGCGGCGACCGCCGCGGTGAACCTGCTCGGCATCGGCATCGTTTCCGAGATCTTTGCGGGCGTGCTCGAGTTCGGCGGCGGCATCCTCGTCGGCGCACTGATCCTGGTCATCGGCAACTTCCTGGGCTCGCTCGCACACCGCAAATTGAGCGCGGCGGGCAGCGGCGGTCTCGCCAATATCGCGCGTATCGCCATTCTCGGCCTCGTGCTCGCGATGGGACTCCGGGCAATGGGCCTCGCCGACAACATCGTCAACATGGCGTTCGGCTTTACGATCGGTAGCGTCGCGGTTGCGGCCGCCCTGGCGTTCGGTCTCGGCGGGCGGGATGCCGCGAAGACGGTTGCCGACCGGTGGGCCTCGAAGGTCGGCGGAAACTAGTGGTCTGTTGAAAAAGCCATCCATGGCTTTTTCAACAACGCTGCCTGCAAATTGCGATTTGCAGGCAGCTTGCATTTTCAATGGCTTACAGCCATCGAAAATGGCGGCACATCCCTGTGCCGCACGGAGCGGTTAGAAAAACGGGGTTTTTCTTACGGCTCCTGGCCACAGGCCTCACAATGCCGTTGGATCGGCGTATGCTCCCGGGCATGTTCCCCGAGCCGCAATACGTCGATACCAACGGCATTCGCCTCGCGGTGTACGAGCAGGGCCACGGCCCTGCCGTCATCCTGCTGCACGGCTTTCCGGAACTCGCCTTCTCGTGGCGCCATCAACTGCCGGCGCTGGCCGCGGCCGGCTTCCGGGCGATTGCCCCGGACCAGCGCGGCTATGGCAACAGCGACGTGCCGCCCGATGTAAGCGACTATCGCATCGAGGAACTCATCGGCGACGTTCTCGGTCTGCTCGACGCCTGCGCGCTCGAGTCGGCAACGTTTGTCGGCCACGACTGGGGCGCGCTGCTGCTGTGGCACATGGCGATGACGCACCCGGCACGCATTGAGCGCCTCATAATCCTCAACATTCCGCACTACCCGCGCGGCTCGATCGATCCGATCGAAATCATGCGCAGCCGCCTTGGCGACGATTTCTATATCGTCAATTTCCAGGACAGCGACGAAGCCGATCGCGCGTTTGCCGCCGATGTCGAACATTTTTTCGACATGTTGATGCGCAAGAACCAGATCTCGCGCGCACGATTCGACGCCCTGCCGGCAGAGATGAAGTCGCTCAGTCTGCTCAAGACCGTCGCGCGGACGGCTGCCGGCGGCGAGCCGCTGTTGACCGGGGAGGAACGCGACGTTTTCGTCCGGGCATTCCGACACAGCGGATTCACGGGCCCGATCAACTGGTATCGGAACTGGACGCACAACTGGCGGAGTCTCGAGGGCGTAGACGAGGTCATCGACATACCGACGTTGTTCATCGGCGCCGACGACGACGTCGTGGTCGCACCCCGACATATCGAAGCGATGAAGCCGCTCGTGCAGAACCTCGAGATTCGCATGATCGAACACTGCGGGCACTGGACCCAGCAGGAGCACCCCGAGACCGTCAATCGAATCATGATCGACTGGTTGCGACGCGATTAGCTGTGAATTCTGTGAAGGTTGTTCACACGGGCTAAATCCTAGAAGCTGATTGGTGACCAAACCAGTTAGCCAAAGGAGAAAGCCCGCATGAACCTTCACAAGAATGCAAGAACCTGCCCCAAGAGTCGAGCGCTGCTGGCAAAGCGGGTCGTTGAAGAGCGTCGTCCGGTTGCTGAAGTTGCCCGGGATCTGGGCGTCAGCACGCGTACGGTGTACAAGTGGGTGCGTCGCTATTGCGAGTGTGGC
>JBFISV010000213.1:0-4825 GCA_041608415.1 Woeseiaceae bacterium | reverse complement strand
GTGATTTTTTCGGCGTCCTCGTCCGGAATCTCCGTCTCGAATTCCTCTTCGAGGGCCATCACGAGCTCGACGGTGTCGAGCGAGTCAGCGCCCAGATCATCGACAAAGGATGCATCGTTGGTCACCTCTTCTTCCTTCACGCCGAGTTGCTCTGCGACGATGCTTTTAACCTGTTCTTCGATACTACTCATGGGGTTGCTTCTCCTAACGAAGACTCACAATACGGTAAGCCCCTGATTACTATGTCAATACCTACCGCGGAAACGTATTGTATGTGATCCGCGGCCCGCATTCTATACGCTTTGGGCTTGTTTTTTTACGGCATTTCAGTGCATGAGCATGCCGCCGTTTACGTGCAGCGTTTCACCGGTGACGTAGCGGGCGGCCGGCGACGCCAGAAACACGACTGCCGCGGCGATATCGTCGCCTTCGCCGAGGCACCCCAGCGGTATTTGCGCCAGCATCGCAGCGCGTTGCTCCTCGGGCAGCACACGCGTCATGTCCGTATCGATAAATCCGGGCGCAACCACGTTGACCGTGATGTTCCGCGAACCGATCTCCTTCGCCAGCGATTTCGAAAAACCGATGATGCCCGCTTTCGCCGCCGCATAATTCGCCTGACCCGCATTGCCGGTCAGGCCGATGACCGAGGCGATACTGATGATGCGTCCCTTCTTCGCTTTCATCATGCCGCGCAGGCAGGCTTTCGACACGCGATAGGTGCCCGTGAGATTCGTCGACAGGACGTCGTCCCACTCCTCGGGTTTCATGCGCAGCAGCAAATTGTCACGCGTGATGCCGGCGTTGTTGACCAGTATCGTCGCTGCACCCTCGGCTTTTTGGACGTCGGCGAGCGCTTCCTGCACCGATGACTCATCGGCGATATTCAGGACCAGGCCGCGCCCGGCGTCGCCGAGTTCCCGGGAAATGCCGTCGGCCCCGCTGGCACTGGTTGCCGTGCCGACCACGCGCGCGCCTGCCGCAGCAAGTCGCCGCGCAATCGCCGCGCCTATACCGCGTGACGCCCCGGTTACCAGTGCAACGTCCCCGGCCAGCGCGTCGGACGTGAATACGGTGTTCATGAATGCCTCCTCCAGTGATGCCGTGCCCGGAAATGCATCAAGCCTGCAAGGCGTTTCGCAGGCTTGCGTGATCGTCGATATGAGCGACGGCCGTACCCTTGTCGATGCGCCGTACGAGGCCGGCCAGCACTTTTCCGGGGCCGCATTCGATGACCCGGGTAGCGCCGGCATCGATCATCGCCCGGACGGTCCTGACCCACAGCACCGGGCTGTAGACCTGCGCGGACAGCTTGCTGCGAATGTCCGCGGCGTCGCGATACGGCTCTGCGGTAGCCGCGCTGACGACCGTGATTTCGGGCGACCGGAACTCCGTCGCGGCGAGCGTCTCGGCGAGCGACTGACCGGCTTCGCGCATCAGCGAGGAATGCGACGGCACGCTGACGTTCAACAGGATCGCGCGCCGCGCGCCGTGTTCCTTCGCATAGGCGACAGCCTGGCTGACGGCGCTCGCATGCCCGGCGATCACGACCTGCCCCGGCGAATTGAAATTGACCGGCTCGGCAACGCCGATCGTCGAGGCCTCCTCGCACAGCGACAGTATCGTCTCGTCATCGAGCCCCAAGACGGCCGCCATTGCCCCGATGCCGACCGGCACCGCCTCCTGCATGAGTTCGGAGCGGCGCTTCACGACCGCCACGGCGTCGCCGAAGCTCAGGGCGCCGGCGCAGACGAGCGCCGTGTACTCGCCCAGGCTATGGCCCGCCATCTGTGCGGCGGGTGCGCCGCCCGCGGCGCGCCAGGCGCGGTACGCGGCGACGCCCGCGGTCAGCATCGCGGGCTGCGTGTTCGTGGTCTCGGCCAGTTTCTCGCCGGGCCCGTCCTGCGTCAGCGCCCACAAGTCGAAGCCCAGTATTTCGCTGGCCTCATCGTAGGTCTGCTCAATCTCGTCGAAATGGCCCGCAAGATCGGCCTGCATGCCCGGCGACTGTGAGCCCTGTCCCGGAAAGACCATCGCAAGTGTCATCGGCGCTCCGACATTGTCCGTGTCGCCCTGCCGGCCGCGCATTATATCGACGCGCGCAGACCGACTCGAATTTATCGGCCGGCCGGACCGCTCGCGGGCCGAACGGCCGGTCGAGCCCGCGCCATCGGCCAGGCCACGGCAGCCCCGCCGATCGCGCCGCACAGGTGCGCCAGCGTGACGACCGGACCGCCCGCAGCCTGCTCGGAGCCCGGCATCGGGCCGACGAGCGCCTCGTAGACGAGCTTGAGAATCAGGGCCGCCGCCAGGATCAGCGATTCCGCGCGCCGTGCCGGCCACAGGCCGACGATTCCGGCGGACAGTACGCCGTGCAGCACCCCCGACAGTCCGACGTACCAGTCGAGTTGCGGCAGCAGCAGCCAGAGTCCCGCATCTATCGACGCCATGGAGGCCAGCACGACGGCGAGCCATTGCGCGGCGCCGAAGCCGCCGCCGACGAGGGTCCAGACGAGCAGCAGGCCGGCGACATTGAGCAACGCGTGCGACCATCCGAGATGCACCAGGTGGCCGCTGAGCAAGCGCAGGAACTCGCCGTCTGCGATCCGATTATTGTCGTATTGAAGCGCCAGGCGCACGGGTTCTCCGCCAGCCTGCAGCAGCAGTGCGATGACGATCAGCGCGGCCGGCAGCAGCCAGTGCCGGTCGGGCCGCCATATTGCGTCGTCTTGGCTCAACCCCATGTTTGATATACTCGCGTTTACACGTTGGTAGAGTCAATCCAGGAGCCGCCCGGGCTCCGCTTGAACGGAATCGGAGACGGAAAGTGACGAGGAACCCGAAGCTGCGGCGCTTGCGCGAACGCGGATTTACCCTGATCGAGATTATGGTGGTTGTCATCATCATCGGTCTGCTGGCTGCAATCGTGGCGCCACAGGTGATCGGCCGCGTCGACGACGCGCAGATCGAAAAAGCGAGGGCCGACATTCGTAATATCGATTCCGCCCTCAAATTCTATCGGCTCGATAATTTCTCCTACCCGACGACCGAACAGGGCGTCGAAGCCCTCGTTAGCAAACCGAACGACCCGGGCGTCCGCAACTGGAAGGCCGGCGGCTACCTCGATCGGGTGCCGAAGGATCCATGGGGCAACCCCTATCTGTACCTGAACCCGGGCAACAACGGCGAGATCGACGTTTACACGCTGGGGCGCGATGGCCGGCCGGGAGGGGAAGGCATCGACGCCGACCTCGGCAACTGGAACATCGGTGATTGAACGCCGGCGACGGCCGGATCTTTGACATAGTCGGGTACTTGAACATGTCGGCTCGATCGCGCGGCTTCACGCTGATCGAAATTCTCGTTGCCGTGGTCATCATCGGCATCGTCATGTCGGTCGCGGTGTTGTCATTGTCGCTCGTCGGCGACGATCGCGAGCTGCGGCGCGAGGCCCAACGACTCGTGTCACTGATGCAGCTCGCGCAGGACGACGCGATGATGCAGGGCCGCGAATTCGGCATTGAGTTCATGTCCAATGCCTATCGATTCGTCGAGTACGACCCGGGCAGCGGTCAATGGGCCGAGCCGCCGTTCGATGAGTCGCTGAAGACCTGGCAATTGCCCGACGACTATGAAATCTCGCTGTTCATGGAGGACCAGCAGGTCATGCTCGACCCCGAACCGAAAACGATGGAGTACGACGAGGAGCCCGGAGCCCGGATCGAATCCTATGCACCGCACGTCCTGATCTTTTCCAGCAGCGACGTCAGTCCTTTCGAGCTGCATATCCGGCGTCGCCGAGATGACTTGCGTATAGCGATAGAGGCCGATCTGCTGGGCAATTTCGAGTTCATCGCCGATGAAGACATTGACCCTTAAACCGGCGCCGAGTCGCGGCTTCACGCTCGTGGAGGTGATGGTCGCGCTGGTTATCATCGCGCTGTCGTTGACCGGCATGGCAGTCACCATGGGCGGGATGCTGAACAACGCCACGACCATGTACGAGCGCACCTACGCGAGCTGGATCGCACAAAACAAGATCGTGGAAATACGCGCCGATGGCGCCGCTCCCGAAATCGGCACGACGAGCGGTGACGTCGAGTTCGCGAACGGCGATTGGGCATGGCGCGCCGTCGTCTCCGAAACCGGAATCGAAAACCTGTTGCGCATCGACGTATCGGTATCGCGACCGGGATCCGAAGTCGATATCCGTTCCGTCACGGGTTTCGTCGGGGAGCCGGAAGTTCCGGGCGTCGCGAACGCGCTCTGGAGCGCCGGCAAGGCCGCTTCACCGGGTCCGGGGGAATTCCGCGACCCCGGGGGACCGACCGAGTGACAATGCGTACAAAAAAAGGATTTACACTGATCGAGGTGCTGGTCGCACTTGCCATTTTCGGCATGCTGTCGGTCCTCGCTTACGAAGCTATCGGACAATCGCTGTCGAACGCGGAGTCGCTGAACGCGCGCATGGACCGGCTGCGCTCGATTCAGCAGACGATGCGCCTGCTCGGGCGAGACCTGTTGCAGGCCGCGCCGCGGCCGGTCCGCGATCCTTTGAGCGGCGAACATGTGGCGGCGATCCGCACCGAACCCGGCACCGAGTTCGCGCTCGAAGTGACGCGCGGCGGATGGCCAAATCCCGCCGGGTTTCCGCGCGGCACGCTGCAGCGCGCCAGTTATCGTATCGAGGACGGGGAACTCGTGCGCATTCACTGGAACGTTCTCGATCCCACGCTCAACAACGAACCGCTCGCGATCGCGCTCCTCGACGGCGTCGACAGCATCGTTTTCAACTACTTGCCCCCCGGCGGCGACTGGACCGACC
>JBFISV010000212.1:0-4916 GCA_041608415.1 Woeseiaceae bacterium | reverse complement strand
CGTGGACGAACTGCATCGGATGCGCGACACCGTCATGTCCGGCAAGCCGGTCAGGGTTGCTCAAGCGCTCGAACGTCGCATCAATGACGCCTACCGTGGCGCCGCGGCGGCCGCCGGGCAGGCCACCGGGCAGGACGCCGCGCCGCGGGCCCGACGATACGTCGAGGAATCGCGCGAGGAATTGCACGAGGAATTGCGGGAGGAATTTCACGACCAAACGCACGAAGAGCCGCACACGGAATCACGCGAGCAGTCACGCGAGCAATCACGCGAGCAATCACGCGAGCAATCACGCGAGGAATACGTCGAGGAAGCCGTCGCGGACGCCGCGCCGCAGCCTTTCAGCGCCGAACCGGCAGAACCCGTCAGCATGGTCATCGTCGACCCGCAGGAAGCCGACGAGAAGATCCACGCCGAGGCCGAAGAGCGGGCGTTCGAACAGGCCTACGAACCGGCTGCCGAAAGCGTCGGCGAGCCGGCCGGACCGTTCGAGACCGACGCGGCGCCCACCGCGGCGGAATTCTTGCCCGAGCACTGGTTCGCCGCCGCGCGCGAACTCGCTGAGCCGGCTTTCGAACCGGTCGAGGCGAGCGCGGCGCCGGCCGCGGCGGAGTTCTTGCCCGAGCACTGGTTCGCCGCTGCGCAAGAACTTGCTGAGCCGGCTTTCGAACCGGTCGAGGCGAGCGCGGCGCCGGCCGCGGCGGAGTTCTTGCCCGAGCACTGGTTCGCGGCCGCGCGCGAGGCCCTCGAATCCGGCATTCAACCGACCATTGAGCCGACCACCGCAGCGACGTTCGATGCGGCCGACACCGGCGCGGCGCCCGCCGCCGCGCAGCTGCCGCCCGAGCATTGGTACGACGACGCGCTCGCGCGCGGCGAGTCCGTCGTTCCCTTCGCAGCAGTCGAGCCGGTCGAGCCGGTCGAGATGATCGCGGCCGGGGCCGAGGTCGAAGCCCGCGATTTCGAAGCGGACGTGGCCGCTCGAGCCGAGCCCGGGATCGAAACCGAGATCGAACCTGAAATCGAGTCTGAAATCGATTCTGACGTCGATTCTGAGATCGAACCGGGGATCGAGCCCGACGCCGGGCGGCGCGCACCGCCATTGCAGACCGAGCGCCGGAGTATCGCGCGCGTCGACGCGGATCTCCTCGAAGATCTGCTGAACGCCGCGGGCGAGATCAGCATTTATCACTCACGACTCAGCCAGCAGGTGAGCTCGATCGAGTTCCACGTCGACGAACTCGAGCAGACGACCGCGCGCCTGCGCGAGCAATTGCGCAAGCTCGAAATAGAGACGGAAGCGCAGATCATGCACGGCCACCAGGACACGCTGAGCTCGCGCGACTTCGATCCGCTGGAACTCGATCGTTACTCGAATATCCAGCAGCTTTCACGGGCCCTGGCCGAATCCGGTAATGACCTCGAGAGCCTCAAGGACTTGCTCGACAACGTGACGACCGAGGCGGAAAGCCTGCTCATTCAGCAGTCACGCGTTACCGCGGAGTTACAGGACGGCCTGATGCGCACCCGCATGGTGCCGTTCGAACGTCACGCGGGCCGGCTGACGCGGCTCGTGCGGCAGGTCGCCGACGAAGCGGGCAAGCGCGCCGAACTCGCCATCGAAGGCGCGGCCGGCGAACTCGATCGCCAGGTTCTCGAGAAGATGCTGCCGCCGTTCGAGCACATGCTCAGAAACGCGGTCGTGCACGGCCTCGAGACCCCGGAAGAGCGGCAGGCGCGGGGCAAATCGCCGACCGGCCGAATTACGATTCGGCTGCACCGGCAGGGTACGGAAATGGTCATCGACATTGCCGACGACGGTCGCGGACTCGATGTCGATGCGATCCGCAGCAAGGCTTACGAGCTCGATCTTCTACAGCCCGATTCGACCGTGACCGATGCCGAGATCATGGAACTGATCCTGAAACCGGGATTCTCGACGGCAAGCGCCGTCACACAGACGGCCGGTCGCGGCGTCGGCATGGATGTGGTTGCGAACGAGGTCAAGAAGCTCGGCGGGTCGCTGCGCATTTCGTCCGTAACCGGACAGGGAACGAATTTCACGATACGGCTGCCGTTCACGCTCGCGATTACGCAGGCATTGATCGTGCGCACCGGCGCGGAAGTGTATGCGCTGCCGTTGCCATCGGTGGAGGGCGTCGCGCGTATTCCGAGGGCTGAGCTCGAAGAACTCATGAGCCGGAGCGAGCCCAGCTACCAGTACGGCGAACAGACCTATAAATTCCGTCACCTCGGCATGTACCTCGGCGGCCAGGCCGCCGAAATGCCGGATGACGAGGCCTACGTCCCCGTGATCCTGGTGCGCGCCGGCGAATATTCGGCCGCGCTCCTGACCGATGAAATGCTCGCGAGCCGGGAAATCGTCGTGAAGGCGGTTGGCCCGCAGCTGGCCGGTATCCGGGGCATCTCGGGAGCAACCATACTCGGCGACGGCAGCATCGTACTGATTCTCGATATCAACGCATTGGTCCGCACCGGTTCACCGGTCGTCGAACTCAAGAAAGCGGCGCCGACGCCGGCCGACGATCAGCCGCTCGCGCTCGTGGTCGACGATTCGATTACCGTGCGGCGGGTCACTGAACGGTTCCTGCAGCGGCACGGCATGCGTGTCCTCACCGCCAAGGACGGTCTCGACGCAATCAGCGTCATACAGGACAACAAGCCGGACATCATCCTGCTCGACATCGAGATGCCGCGCATGGACGGCTACGAGTTCGCCTCGCACCTGCGCAATACCGAAGGATTCGCGGACGTGCCGATCGTCATGATTACCTCGCGCGTCGGCGACAAGCATCGTGCGCGCGCGATCGAGCTCGGCGTGAACGATTACCTCGGCAAGCCCTATCAGGATACGCAGTTGCTCGATGCTATCCGGCGCCAGCTGGAGGACAGGGGGATCGAGCTGACGTGAGCGCCGCGGCAGAAGAGCTGTACAGCCTGCTGGTGCCGCTGGGAGACGATCGTCTGATCGTGCCGCGGGCCTGCGTCGCCGAAGTCGTGCGTTTCAAGCAGCCGGAGCACGGCTCCGCGACGCACGCCTGGATGCTCGGACCGGTCGACTGGAACGGCCGGCAGCTGCCGGTCGTGTGCTTCGAGGGCGCGCTCGGAAAAGACAATCCCGCCGTCACGGGCCGCACCCGCATCGTCGTGTTCGTCGCAAGCGCCGGGCACCTGAGAAACGGCTATTTCGGCATTCTGACGCAGGGCTTTCCGCAGCTCGTGCGCGTCAATCGAGACGTCCTCCGTCTCGAAGCGACGGACGGCTGGCCCAAGGACGCGCCGGTGCTGTGCCGCGTCAAAATGATCAACGAGTTTCCGCTGATTCCGGACCTCGAGCGGCTCGAACTCATGCTCGCGCGGGAAAGCATCGCCGGCTAGGTTCCGCACGCGCTGCGGCTTATGGCGTCGCGGCGGCCGGCTCGCCGTCCGCCCGGAGATCCCCCCAGAGGAACTGCGCCACGGCCAGCGCGGCAATCGCCGCCGTCTCGGTCCTCAGGATGCGCGGCCCCAGCGATACGGCGCGGAAACCGGCGACGGCCGCGTCTTCGTATTCCCGGTCGCTGAAACCGCCTTCGGGCCCGACGAGCAGGCACAGGTCCGACTGCGGCGCTAAAGCCGCGCCGAGCGTCGCGACCGCGTCCGGCCTGAGGATCAGTCGGGTCTGAGGAGAAGCGTGTTCGACGCCGAGCCAGGCGTTCAGATCGAGCGGGCCGTCTATACGCGGCGGGCGTGTCCGACCGCACTGCTCGCAGGCGCTCATCGCTATGTGTCGCCAGTGCTCGAGACGTTTTTGTGCCCGCCGCTCGTCGAGTTTCACCACGCCGAATTCCGTGAACAGCGGCGTAATTCGCGTGACACCGAGTTCAGTCGCTTTCTGCACGACCAGATCCATGCGGTCGCCGCGTGCAACTCCCTGCACGAGTTGGATACCGAGCGGCGACTCGGCCGCCGCTTCGCGGCGCGCGCCGACCTGCAGTTCGACGCCGGACCGGCCGCTACGCGTGACTGTCGCCGACCACTCGCCATCCGTGCCATTGAAGACACAGAACTCGTCGCCGGCGCGCGCGCGCAACACGCGGCCGGCATAGTGCGCCCGCTCGCCGTGCAATTCGATCGTCGCACCGTTGCTCAGCTCGGCGGAAACAAATAGCCTCTTCACCATGGCTTCGAAATCATGCCTCATCTCAACGCCACGTGCGTAGCGAATTCCACGTCGATGCGCGGAGCGGGCGCATTTCGCCGGCGCGCTTTGTTGCCTGCAGTAACTGCGACGCGCGGCCGGACGGCGCGTCTTGCGAATTGATCGTATTGCACGGCATTAGCCTGCCGCCGGGTTGCTACGGCGGGCCCGAGATCGAGGCGCTGTTCACGAATTGTCTCGATTGCGACGCGCATCCGTACTTCGACAAGCTTCGCGGCCTCGAGGTATCGTCCCACCTGTTGATCCGGCGCGACGGCGAGCTTGTCCAGTTCGTGCCGTTTCACGAGCGCGCCTGGCACGCCGGTGATTCGAGTTTCCGCGGGCGCGGCCGGTGCAACGATTTCTCGATCGGCATCGAACTCGAGGGCGAGGACCATGCACCGTATGGCGATCGCCAGTACGCGGTGCTGGCGGCGGTGATCCGTGCGATCCAGAGGGCGTTTCCGGCGATCACGAACCGTGAAATCGCGGCGCATTCGTATATCGCGCCGCGGCGAAAAACGGATCCGGGCCCTGCTTTCGACTGGCTGCGACTGTATGATGGCCTCGCATGAACCTGATCGCCTTACTCATCGGCCTGGCCATCGAGCGACTCGCGACGCAGCTCTTCCACTGGCGCCGCTTGCGCTTCATCGATCGCATGATCGACGCGGGATTTCGGCGCATCGCCGGCCTCGCGAACTGGCCGGCGCTG
>JBFISV010000211.1:0-4949 GCA_041608415.1 Woeseiaceae bacterium | reverse complement strand
ACTGCGGAGGTGACTGCGCTGCATATCCATACCCGACTCTTTGCATTAGCCGGTCTTGCGGCGCTGCTGGCCGGCTGCGGAGACAGGCATGCCGTTCCGGAGGGCTCCGGACCCACGTCCGAAACACTCGCGGCGCAGAGTGGCAAATTTGAGCGCGGAGTCACCGAGCTTATGCCGGGCGTCCGGGTGGCAATCGGTTACGGGCTGGCAAACTCGATTCTCATCGAGGGCGACGACGGGCTCATCGTCATCGACACGATGGAAAGTCTCGCGGCCGGCCGAGACGTTGCCATGGCGTTTCGCGCGCTCTCCGACAAGCCCCTGCGGGCGATCGTTTATACGCATAATCACGCCGATCATATTTTCGGTGCGCAGGCTTTCCTCGACGTGCTCGCGGACGACGAAGCGAGCGTGGAAATCATCGCGCATCGCGACACCGAAGCCCTCGTCTACCGCGTCGCCAACGAGTTCAGGCCGATTCTCACGGCACGTTCGTTGCGCATGTTCGGCACCCATCTCGAGGACAATTACTTCGAGAACGCCGGCATCGGGCTGCGTCTCGAGATTGGCGACGACACCGAATTCGGCTTCGTGCCGCCGACCCGCACTTTCGACGAACGGCTCGACGTCGAGATAAGCGGCGTGCGCATGGTGCTGCAGCATGCGCCGGGCGAAACCGACGACCAGCTTTTCGCCTGGTTCCCGGACCTGGGCCTCGCCGCCCCGGGCGACAACATCTACCGCGCGTTCCCCAACCTGTACACGATTCGCGGCACCCCGTACCGCTCGCCGAAACAGTGGGCGGCAAGCCTCGATCTCTTGCGTGCCCTGCCCGTCGATGTGCTCGTCCCAAGTCACACCGAGCCTATCAAGGGCCGGGACAGAATACATGCCGTGCTGACCGACTACCGCGACGCGATCAGCTTCGTTCACGACCAGACCGTGCGCTACGTCAACCAGGGCTATACGCCGGACCAGCTCGTCGAACAGGTTCGCCTGCCGGCCCACCTCGCTCAATCGCCGTATCTGCAGGAACTGTATGGCACCGTGGAATTCTCGGTGCGCTCGGTGATGGCCGGCAACCTCGGCTGGTTCGACGGCAACCCGGCGACACTGCGGCCATTGCCCGGCGCCGCGCGCGCCGATAAATTCGTCGCGCTGGCCGGCGGTGCAGACCGGGTCAGGAGCGCCGCCGCCGATGCCCTCGACGCCGATGAAAACCAGTGGGCGCTCGAGTTGACCGACCTGCTGCTCATTGCGGATGCCTCAGACGAGATGGCAATGCAGATACGGGTGCGGGCACTGGAGAACCTGGGATCGGCGGCGAGCAATCCCAACGCCCGCCACTACTACCTGAGCAGCGCGCTGGAACTCCGTGACGGCGTGCGTTTCGTGTCGGTCGTAAAGCCGACCGACAACATGCTCGCCGCGATACCGCTTGCGTATCTGTTCGGGGCACTGCCCGTCAATCTGCGCGCCGAGGACACGCTCGATGTCGAGCAGCGCGTGGGTTTCAGCTTCGACGACACGCCCGAGACCTGGACCGTGTGGATTCGACGCGGCGTCGCCGAGATCAGGTCCACGCTCATGGACGACCTCGATCTGCACGTGCATGGCAGTTCGCTGTCTTTCAAAAAACTGCTGAGCGGCTCGGCCGGCCCGCTCAAGACCGCGCTGCTGGAGTTCGAGTACCCGGAGGGCAATTCGCTGCAGTTTCTGTCCTTCCTGTCGCGCTTCAAAAAGGACGCCGACGCACCGGAACCGGCGCCGCTGGCCTACCCGAACAACTGATGCACGAGGCGCGAACATTGACAGACGACGAGCGTGCCCTGCAATTCGACAACAAACTCGGGCCGGGAACGTAACGGACATTCCGAACGACGAGGTCGCCGCAATCCGCACAATCTCGCGAGCGCGAAAATCGAAGTCGATCCCGGTAGTTGCTAACAACAAGATTTGGAGGCGCGAATGAAACGATGTTTCGGTTGGGGACTGTTCGCACTGCTGCTGTTTTCTCTCCCGTGTCACGTGCTGGGCCAGGGCCGGTACGCGCTGACGAACGCCGGCGTTTTTGACGGCATCAAGGAATCGCTCCGCGAGGACGCCGTCATCCTCATAGCCGACGGGCGCATCGAGCGCATCGGCGATGCCGGCACTAGGATCCCCGCGGGCTTCGAGGAGATCGACTGCGACGGCAACGTGCTGATGCCCGGATTGTTCGACGTGCACACGCACCTCGACAACCTTGCCGCGGCAGAGCGCGCACTCGCATCCGGGGTAACGACCGTGCGCTCGGCGAGCGTCGGCGCGTTCGAGGACGTCACCCTTCGCGAACTCGTTCGCGCCGGCAAGGTGGCAGGCCCGGACATGCTGGCCGCGGGCGTCTACGTCACGCCGGACCTAGGGGACACGGTGCTCGCGGATCCGCGCCTCATCGATCTCGCGGACGGCGTAACGACGGACGATGCGCTGCGCCTGCTCGTCGACGTCAACGTGAGCCGCGGCGTCGACGTCATCAAGACTCGCGGCACGGAGCGCGCGGGCCTGCCGGACACGGATCCGAGGCAGCAGGTGTATACCGAGCGGCAGCTGCGCATCGTTGTCGACGAGGCCGCGAAGCACGGGATCCCGGTGCTCGTGCATGCACACGGCGACGAGGGCGCGCGAGCCGCCGTGGTCGCGGGCGCGCGCAGCATCGAGCACGGCACGTACCTGTCCGAAGAGACGCTCAAACTGATGAAGGAGCGCGGCACCTGGTTCGTACCGACCTGGATCACGATGCACGAGATGAACGAGGAGAGGTACGACTACGTGCTCAGGCTGCGCGGCCATCATATGGTGCCGCGGCTCGAGGATGCGATACGCACGGCGCACAGGCTCGGCGTGCGCATGGCAACGGGCGCCGACAGTTACTACCAGAGCGACTCGATCAATCGCATTTCGCTCGAGGTCGAGAAGTTCGTCGAGCTCGGGCTCAGCAACTTCGAGGCGCTGCAAGCCGCGACCGTGAGCTCGGCCGAATTGCTCGGTATCGGGGGCCGCACGGGCCGCATCGCGGCGGGGTACGAGGCGGACATGATCCTGCTGCCGGGAAACCCGCTCGAGGACATCCGCCATCTCCACGACGTTCTGCTCGTCATGAGCAACGGCCGGATGGCCGTCAGGCGCATCCCGTTCGCCGTGGCCGAGTAGCCGGCCGCCGGACCATGCGTTCCGAAGATCCTCGCCCCGGCGCAAGACGGCGGCGATTCGATTTCCCGTCGTTGGCGATCGCATATATAGTGACCAGCCGCCGCCATGCATGGAGATTGACTTGAAGCGAACGCCTGTCCTGTTTGTTCTGGTGGTTCTTGCCAGCGCGGCGAGCGCCGAGCAGCGCTTCGAATTCTCACCGTTCGCGATCCCGGACAACGGACGAATCGTCGTGCCCGTCGCCCAGGGTGACGCATTGAGCGGCGTTGCCGCGATGCTCGATGAGCGAACGGGCGGGGCGCTGTCGATGGCGGCAAAGGAAGCCGCGTTTACGGGCGAGGCGAATTCGACACTGACGCTATACGGTGTGAACCCGTATTCGCGCATCGACCTCGTCGGCATCGGTGAAGGCCCTTACGGGCGCGTCGTTGCCGAAAATTTCGGCGGAACCGCGGCGGCATTGCTCGGCGAGACCGCGGGCGGAGTCGTGCAAATCCTCTGGCCGGGCGAGAGTGCGGATGCAGAAGCGACGGCCGCGCGTGTCGCGTTCGGCTATCGCCTGCGCAGCTATCGCTTCGATCGACTGCGGTCGGAGCAGGTGGACCGCGACATGCTCCCCGTCGTTCGCCTGCAAAGCGACGATGGCTCGAACGGCCAGTTCGTTAACGACCTGGCGTACGTTGCCGACGGCGTGTACTTCGCGCGCGACATGAGTTCCGAGCCGGCCAACATCATTTACCCGCAGTCCTTCGTCGACCGCGCGAAGGCGGCGTTTCGCGGGCTCGCGAACGTCAACATAAAGGTGCTTGATGAGCGCGACCTGGGGCGGCTCGGGATGGGTGCGCACTTAGGCGTCGGCAAAGGCTCGTCGCGGCCGCCGCGCCTGTTGATCATCGAGTATCTCGCCGGCGGCGACGAGGCGCCCGTCGTGCTCGCCGGGAAAGGCATCACGTTCGACACGGGCGGCATCTCTCTGAAGAAAAACGACGGGATGTGGAAGATGAAAGGGGACCTCGGCGGCGCGGGGGTCGTCACCGGAACCGTGCTCGCCGCTGCGCGGCGCGGCGCGCCCGTCAACGTCGTCGCGCTCGCGGCACTTGCCGAGAACATGCCGTCTGGCACCGCGATCCGACCCGGCGATGTCCTGACGTCGATGTCGGGCATCACGATCGAGATCAGTTCCACCGACGCCGAGGGCCGCCTCGTGCTCTCCGATGCGGTCCACTACGGCCAGGTTACGTACGAGCCCATCGTGCTGATCGACGTCGCGACCCTGACAGGGTCCGTCGGCCGGGCGCTGGGCGACGAATATGCAGGGATCTTCGGGCGCCACGACGAACTCATCGTTCAACTGTCGGCCGCAGCCGAGGCAGCCGGCGAGCGCGTCTGGCGCCTGCCGCTCGACGACGCGCACTTCGAGCAGATCGAATCGAAATTCGGCGACATCGTCAACGGCGGCGTCGGCAGTCCCGGCGCAAGCGTCGGCGCGGCCTTCATCGGCTCGTTCGTCGACGAAGACCAGGCCTGGGCGCACCTCGACATCGCGGGCGTGGACTACTACGAGGAGGATCGGCCGACCGTACCGATGGGTTATACGGGCTGGGGCGTGCGTACACTCGACGAGTACCTGCGCCGCCACCACGAGATGTGAGCGTCGGGCCCCGGCAGAGCGCGGGAAAGGTTACTTTCACGGCGAATTGATTATGTAAAGGCAGGCTGTCCGTCGCCCGGCACCCGGACCGATCGTTTGCAGCGTT
>JBFISV010000210.1:0-4965 GCA_041608415.1 Woeseiaceae bacterium | reverse complement strand
TGGAACGTCATCGCCCAACGAACGTGGTCCTCCGTATTGTCACGACGCCATTTGCAGTGGAGCAGTCCGGGCTCCGGCTGTCAAGGACATGCGGCTCAGCTCCAGCTCCGTCCGAGGATGCCCTCGAGCACCCAGCGGCTGCCGAAGTACGCGAGACAGAGAAACGCAAACCCGAGCAGATACAGGTAGATGGCGCGCTTTCCGCGCCAGCCCGCAAAGTGGCGCCCGAGCAGCAGCAGGCCGAACACGAGCAGCGCCAGGAGCGACAACGTGGTCTTGTGGACGAGGTGCTGGGCGAACAGATCCTCGATGAAGGTCACGCCGGATACGACCGACAAAGCGAGCACCGTGAAGCCCGCCGTCGTGACCGCATACAGCAGCTTTTCCATCGTTTCGAGCGGTGCGAAAAGCGCGTTCGCGGCCGACAGCCGCGCGCTGCGCAAGCGACGCTCCTGCAGCAGCGCATAAACGGCAACGATACTGCCTGTCGTCAGCAGTCCGTATGCAAACATCGACGTCAGTACGTGGGCGCGCAGTTGCCAGCTCATGGCCGCTGCATCGCCCGGTGCCGGGGGCTGGCCGCCAGCGATGGACGTGAACGCAGCGATGATGAGCAGGCCCGCGGCCAGTCCGCGCACACGAACGTCCAATGCACCGAGCAGCGCGATGAGCCCGAGTTGCAGGCCGATCAATGACGCCGCGCTCGCGATCGAGAGGCTGCCGCCGCGCACGAGTTCGACATAAAGCAGCCAGCCGTGCAACGTGAGTGCGATGGCGAGGAAAATAAATGCGCCAAGCGCCAGCGGGCGTTCCCGTGCCGCAGCCCGCGGCAGGCGGCTGAACCCGAACGCCAGAGCCGCCGCGAGGTACAGAAAACAAATTGTGATTTTAAGCACAGAAACCCGCGCGCGTATGGCCTACCGTTCCCGCGGATGATCATCCCATATGGCGATTCCCAATAGAACCCTCATTGCTTGCGAGGCGTTGGGACTGGCCGAGGGCACGGGGCAATGCGAATCAGAGTATTGGGCTGCAGCGGCGGCATCGGCGCGGGCTCACGCACATCGGCGATGTTGATCGACGACGACGTCCTGATCGACGCCGGTACGGGCATCGGCGATCTCGGTCTCGACGAGCTGAAATCCATACGGCACGTTTTTCTGACGCACGCTCATCTTGATCACGTCGCGGGACTGCCCATGCTCGTCGACCTCGTGTTCGATCCGGACTTCGAAACGCCGCTCACCGTTTATGCGCGCGACGAGACGCTGCGCGCAGTCCAGGCGCACTTGTTCAATGACCTGATCTGGCCCGATTTCGGAAAACTGCCCTGCGCCGAGAATCCGATGCTCCGCTATCGCGCATGCCGGCCCGGGGACACCGTGTCCATCGACAAGCGCGACTTTTTTGCGGTTGACGTGTTGCACAGCGTACCGACACTCGGATACACGGTTCGAAACGGCGGCGGCGCGTTTGCCGTCAGCGGCGATACCAAGACCAACGAGACACTGTGGCCGGTGCTGAATGCGTGCGACGATCTGCGCGTGCTCGTGATCGAGGTGTCGTTCCCCGACGAGATGGAGGGACTCGCGGCCGAGGCCGGCCACTACTGTCCGAAGACGTTGACGCAGGACCTGAACCTGCTGCGGCAGAGCCCGGAAATCTGGTTGACGGGCATGAAGCCCGGGGAAGAAGCCCGCATCCTCGAGCAGGTCACGCGGGCCGCGCCCGAAAAGAACATACGAATGCTCTCGAGCGGCACGATCCTGACGGTCTGATACACTGCGCCCTCGTCACAGGGCATGGTCTCGATATGTTCGAAAACCTGAGCGGCCGCTTGCGCGACGCGGCGCGCGCAATCAGCGGTAAGGGCCGGCTCTCCGAGTCGAATATCAAGGACACGCTGCGGCAGGTGCGCCTCGCCCTGCTCGAGGCCGACGTCGCGCTCCCCGTCGTCAAGACTTTCGTCGAGCGCATTCGCGAGCGGGCAATCGGCGAGGAGGTCAGCAAGAGCCTGACCCCGGGCCAGGCGCTCGTCAAGATCATTCACGCAGAACTCGTGGAGATTCTCGGTGCGCACAGCGTGCCGCTCGATCTGAAGTCGCAACCGCCCGTCGTCATTTTGCTGGCGGGATTGCAGGGTGCGGGCAAGACGACGACGGCGGCCAAACTTGCCAGGCTCCTGATCGAGAAAGACAGGAAGAAAGTCATGCTCGTCAGCGTGGACGTTTATCGTCCCGCGGCGATTTTGCAGCTCGAGACCCTCGCCACGGAAGTCGGGGCGTTGCATTGCCCGAGCGATGCGGGCGACGAGCCCGCCGCGATCGTCGATCGCGCCCTCGCTGCGGCGAGGCGCTCGCACGCCGATGTGCTGATCGTCGACACCGCGGGCCGCCTGCACGTGGACGGCGCCATGATGCGTGAGGTCGTCGCGCTCAACGAGCGCGCACAGCCGCACGAGACGCTGTTCGTCGTCGACTGCATGGCGGGCCAGGATGCCGTGACGGCCGCGACGGCTTTCGACCGCAGCCTGCCGCTGACCGGCGTGATCCTGACCAAGGCGGACGGCGACGCCAAGGGCGGCGTCGCGCTCTCGGTCCGCGAGGTGACGGGCAAGCCCATACGCTTCATGGGCGTCGGCGAGAAAACCGATGCGCTCGAGACGTTTCATCCGGATCGCATGGCGTCACGAATACTCGGCATGGGCGATGTGCTGTCGCTCGTCGAGGAGATCGAAAGCAAGGTCGAAAAAGACAAGGCCGAGAAGCTCGGCCGAAAACTCAAGCAGGGAAAAGGCTTCGACCTGGCCGACCTCAGGGATCAACTCGAGCAGATGATGAGCATGGGCGGCATCGGCACGCTGCTCGAAAAATTACCGATGCCCGGTAACGTCAACCCGGCGGCACTCAAGGATTCGGCCAACGAGCAGCAGATGCGCCGCCAGATCGCCGTCATCAATTCGATGACGCCCGCAGAGCGCCGATTCCCGAAGACCATCAACGGCTCGCGCAAGCGGCGCATCGCGAACGGCTGTGGGCTTCAGATCCAGGACGTCAACCGGCTTTTGAAGCAGCATGCGCAGATGGCCAGAATGATGAAAAAGATGTCGAAGGGCGGGATGAAAAAGATGCTGCGCGGCATGCCGCGCGGCGGAATGCCGCCCGGTTTTCGGCCCTGAAGCTTTCCCGCCCGGCGCATTAGACTTTAACTTACTGAAAAATAGGCGGTTTTTTACCCGGAAATCGCTTCACATTCGTTCCCAAACCGGTACAATGCGCGATCTACTTCGGGCTCGGCCCGAAATCGGGCCTGTCTGCCCCACAAACGACATTTAAACGATAATTAACGGAATTGAGATGGTCAGTATTCGTCTTTCGCGCGCGGGCGCAAAAAAGCGTCCCTTCTATCACCTCGTCGTCACCGACAGTCGCAATCGCCGGGACGGCCGGTATATCGAGCGCGTGGGTTACTTCAATCCCGTCGGCAAGGAGCACGAGGAGAACCTGCGCATCGACCTCGAGCGTGTCGACTACTGGGTCGGGCAGGGCGCGAAACCGTCCGATCGCGTCGCTGCGCTCCTGAAGTCGCACCGCAAGGCGGCCGCGGCGGGTTGACCCGGCCGGCGGCGATCGGTAGCGACAATGGTTTGGGGTGGCGGGCGCGCTTTCAGGACCTGACGCCGAGGCAGTAGTCCTCGGTCGCATAAGCGCCGTTTTCGGCGTCAGGGGTTGGGTCAGGGTGTACTCGTTTACTGAACCGCGAGAAGCGGTACTTGAATTTCGGCGCTGGTGGCTCGAGCGCGACGGACAAACGGAGGCGGTCGACGTCGACGACGGCCGGCGTCATGGCAAGACGGTGATCGCGCATCTTGCCGGTGTCGATGACCGAGAGCGGGCGCTCGACCTCGTCGGCTGCGAAATACGCGTCCCGCGAGAGTGCCTGCCGGAGCCCGCGCCGGGACGCTACTACTTCAGCGACCTGGTGGGGCTCAGGGTCGTGCATCGCGACGGCCGCGAACTCGGCACCGTCGCATACGTAATGCAGACCGGGGCCAACGACGTGCTGGTCACGGCCGGTGACAAGGAACGGTTGATTCCGTTCGTCGCCGAGAAGGTAATTCTCGACGTCGATCTCGCCGCGGGCGTGATCAGGGTCGACTGGGAGTGGGACTGACGCCATGAAATTCGCGGTAGTCAGCCTTTTTCCGGACCGGGTTTTGGCGGTCGCGGAATACGGCGTCGTCGGGCGCGCGGCAGAGCGGGGCTTGATGTCGATCTCCGTGGAGAACCCGCGGGACTACGCCGCGGACGCGCACCGGACGGTCGACGACCGGCCCTATGGCGGCGGGCCCGGCATGGTCATGAAGTACGAACCGCTGGCCAGGGCCATCGCCGCCGCCCGCGAGCGGGTGCCGGCGGGCAGCCCGGTCGTGTACCTGTCGCCGGCCGGCAGGATATTCGACCAGGCGGCGGCGGAGCGGTTTGCACGGCTGCCGGGACTGGTGCTGCTGGCGGGTCGATACGAAGGCATCGACGAACGGCTGATTGCGAGCCACGTCGATGAGGAATTGTCGGTCGGCGATTTCGTGCTGTCGGGCGGCGAGATCGCTGCGATGGCGGTGATCGACGCCGTTTCGCGCCTGTTGCCGGGCGTGCTCGGCGACGCGGAATCGGCGGAACAGGATTCGTTCACGAACGGGCTCCTGGACTATCCGCACTTTACGCGGCCGGAGAACGTGCACGGTCAGGGCGTTCCCGCCGTGTTGCTGTCGGGCGATCATGCAGAGATCGCCCGCTGGCGTTACAAGCAGGCGCTGGGCCGCAGCTTTTTGCGGCGGCCGGACCTGGTCAGGAAGATGAAGCTGGATCCCGAGCAGCAGACGTTGCTCGACGAATTTTTGAAAGAATGCGGTGCACTAACATGAGCAAACTAATCGAAGCGATCGAACGCGAACAAATGCATAAG
>JBFISV010000209.1:0-4966 GCA_041608415.1 Woeseiaceae bacterium | reverse complement strand
CGACGGTGACATCAGCCTGTACCTGGACGTCGCTGCAAGCAGTTCGTTTTTCACGTCAACAGGTGGCAAAGGTATCGGGTTCCACGCGTTTTCGTTTCACCCCGATTTCGCGACCAATGGCAAGCTCTATACCATTCATTCCGAAACGCCGGACGGGGGCGTTCCGGACTTCGTCGGTTTCCGTTCGGCGCCGCCGTTTGGTCACAGCGTGATCGTCGAGTGGACATCGGCCGATCCCGACGTCGATGTGTTCAGCGGGACCAGCCGGGAGGTACTCCGGATCGAGCAGCCGGGCCATCTGCACAACGTGCAGGAAATCGGCTTCAATCCCAATGCCGTGCCGGGCGGCGCCGATTACGGCATCCTGTACATCGCGCAGGGCGACGGAACCGAGCTCAACGCGAACCCGCAAAGTCTCGAGACGCCGCATGGTGCTTTGCTCCGCATCGACCCCGCCGGAACCGACGGCGTCAACGGTCAGTACGGCATTCCCCCGGACAACCCGTTTTTCGGCGATGGCGATCCGGACACCCTCGACGAGATATGGGCCTATGGTTTTCGCAACCCGCAGCGGTTTAGCTGGGACACGGGCGGCTCCCAGAAACTGCTGCTCGCGGACATCGGCCAGGCGAACGTCGAGGAAATAAACCTCGTGGTCCCGGGCGGCAACTACGGTTGGAACGAGCGCGAAGGCACATTCCTGTTCGACACGAACCAGACGAATGTCGTGTATCCGTTACCGCCCGACGACGAGGATTTCGGTTACATGTACCCGGTCGCGCAATATGACCACGACGAGGGCAGCGCCGTGCTCGGCCGAAGCGCCGTCATCGGCGGATTCGTGTACCGTGGCGATCGCATTCCGTCACTTGTGGGTCGCTACGTGTTCGGCGATCTCGTCAATGGCCGGATCTTTCATGTTCCGGAAACCGATCTCGTGCAGGGCTCGCAGGCGACGATCCACGAACTCAGCTTTATCGATGCGGCGGGCGATGCAGTGACGATGCTGGACCTGACGCAGACGGATCGCTTCGACCTGCGTTTCGGGATCGACGAGATCGGCGAGATTTACGTGCTGTCGAAGGCCGATGGCAAGGTGCGCCGGCTCGTCTCCGCCGTGCTGCCCGACAGCGACTCGGATGGCGAACCGGACGTGAGCGATAACTGCGATGACGTGCCGAACCCGGACCAGCGCGATGCGGACGGCGACGGCCTCGGCAATGCATGTGACACTGACGACGATAACGACGGCGTGAGCGACGACGATGAAGTTGCCAACAACACCGATCCGTTCGATCCCGACACCGACGACGATGGCATCGGTGATGCGCTGGATGCCGATCCCCTGAATGCCGACAACTTCGCCCCGTGCATGGGTGCGGAGGACTACGTATTCAGCGAAAGCGTGGTCGGAATCCTGACCTGCGCGGCCAACGCGTCGATTACCGTCGTGGCGCCGGCGGAAGTACTGGGGACGGGGAGTCTGCGCCTGATCGCCCCGGTCCTTATTTTCGAGCCGCCCTTCATCGTGACCGGGTCCATGGACGCCGTATCGGCCGATCCGTGCCCGGGCTGCGCGCCGTAATCGAGGGGTCAAGCCTACGCATTACGCATTTCCTGCAATCAGCAGTCGAAACGAGAGGATCAATGATACGGTAATGCGTAGACTTGACCCCTACAACTGACTTACAGACGCTTGCAGGCACGCAGCTGCCGCGTCAACGCGAGCAGCTCCTGAAGATATTCCCGGCCCTGTTCCTGCGTGTAGGCGTTCTGTCGCATCTCGAGATCGATCGCGTCGATCGCGTCGCGTGTCGTTTTCTCGCACTCGGCGCGGTCCTGTGATGCCGGCACGGGTGGTGCAGGTTCGGGAGCCAGCGCGGCGTTCGTGGGTTCGTCGAAGGGATTGACGAAATCGAACACGTCATCTTCGGGCGCAAGCGATGCACTGTCGCTGCTGCTCTCGACGGCTTTACTGCCATCATCGACATTCGCAGCAGGTTCGGCGCACGGCATTTCCTGGAAAGCGACGGTGCCGTCTTCGAGCAAACAGCGGTGGATCTCGGTCTCTGCCGCCACGCTCGTGGCCGCGAGTAACAGGATAAAGGGGTCAAGCCCATGCATTACGCTTTTTGTCGAACATCTCGCTTCCGCTGCTGATTGCAGGAAATGCGTAATGCGTAGACTTGACCCCCCCTTGGTTAGTGCAGCAGGCTCGCCATGCGGCGGCGATACTCGCCGACCCGCGGGTCGTCGCCGAGAAGTTCGAATACCTTCAAAAGCCCGCGGCGGCCCGCGTCGTCGCCGAATCCGCGGTCGTTCTGCATGAGCTCGAGCAGCAGGTCCATGGCCGTATCGTAGTCCTTTTCGGCCGCCTTGCGCAGCGCGAGCTGGTGCCGGGCCTCGTGGTCGTCGGGATCGGCCGCGAGCCTGTTCTCGAGTTCGCCCGCCGTGGGAGCCCCGGCCACCTGCCCCTCGAAATAAAGCCGGGTCTGCAGCGCGGCGACCTCCGGTTTATCCTGCTCATCCGCCGGCAGGGTCGTAAGCGTTGCTTTGGCGGCGGCGATGTCGCCGCCCGACGCCTGCGCCTCGACGAGGGCCAGGGTCACGCGCGGATTGTCCGGATCGGCCTCGCGCCCTTCGTTGAGCAAGGCGATCGCGGCGTCGGTGTCCCCGGCGGCCAGGTGCTCGCGCGCCTTCGCAATCTGCACGTCCGACTCGCGCGCCACGTGCCGGTCGAGAAATTCGCGGACCGCGCGCTCCGGCAGCGCGCCCATGAACTCGTCCCTGGGCTCGCCGTCGCGAAACAGCTTGACGGTCGGAATGCTGCGGATGCCGAACTGTGCGGCAATCTCCTGTTCCTCCTCGGTGTTGAGTTTGCCGAGCACGAACTTTCCCTCGTATTCCTCCGCGAGCCTCGCGAGGACCGGCATCAGTACCTGGCACGGCTGACACCAGCCGGCCCAGAAATCAAGCAGCACGGGAACCTCGAACGACGCCTGCATGACCTCGGCGTAGTTTTCCCGTGTGACGTCGATGATGAATGGTGAATCGGCCATGCTCTTTTCCCGCTTTGATTGCGATCAGACGTAAAGGCATTTAAACAGAATGCAATGCCTCCAGTGCCGATGTGACTTCCGGGTGAGTCGCGACGAGCACGGCGGCCGATTTTCGTCGTCTACCAATCATCGAGAGCTATCCTTCGGAATTTCGCTTCATCGTGAAACGGCTCCGAGTGGCTCACAGAGTGGCGGCGCGAGGCGAATTGCCGTTGGCTGCGGCAAGCGCCAGGCACTTTTCCTGGGCGCGATAAGCGACATTCGCAAGTATTTGCTCGTCAATTGACATAATCAGCAAAACACTCGTGAATTGCCCGGCTCTTTCTCGGATAATCGGGCCAGAACAAAAATAAGTCAGGCGGCCCGGCGGGCGCCCTGACAAAGGCAGAAGAATGAAAAATACCGTTTATGCCTTCATCCCGTTGGCGCTTGTTGCAATGACGGCCCCGCAAGGAGTCCTGGCGCAGGACTTCCATGTCCAAAAAGCCGGAAAAATCGCCGCGGCGATCATTCGCAACGACGACACATACGTGCATCAGAACGACGCCAACATCGATTTCGGCGCCCAGAATCGAGCGGCCATGTTCGGCGTCGAGGACGGGCCGGGTACTGTCGAGACAGCGGGTTTCGTCGCGACCGACCGGAGCTTCATTATCTGGAGTTCGGGCGACAGGGCGGATGTCCCGGTGCAACCGCCGCCGGCGCTGCTCTACATTCTCGACGAGGACTACTGGGCGGCCGGTGGGCCCCCGGGGGATCCGTTTACCAACGGCGGTCTCAGGGCCTACATCGACAACACCGGATTGTGGCAGACGAGTGCGGCCGAGCAGAAGTCGAACGTCGCGCGGCTGACCGGGGCTCTGGATAAACTGCAGGGCATCAACGCGTATCGCTACGAGTTGGCGCAAAATGCCGCGGAACAGGCGAAAGAATCGTCCCCGCAGCGCGCGGCGGGTGTATTGGCTGACGAGCTGCGCGAGGTTCTTCCGGACGCGGTCGGCACCAATGCGCGCGGTGACATGTGGGTCAACTATTCGCAGATCACGCCGCTGCTTATCGAGGCGATAAAGGAAAACCAGGCGGCCATCGAGGAGCTTCAGGGCCGGCTCGACGGGAGCTAGCCGTGCGGACGGTAGCAGCTATGTCGGCTTACGGGTTGCCTCGTCGTTACCAAAGCAATCCGGGCGCGTCGATTGACGCAGAGCATGCATAAATCCACAGGTCCGTATCGACGGTCTCGTGCCTGCGGGAAAGAATCAGATCAGTCGGCCCACAGCGGTCCTGACAAGAGGTCAAGGAAAATGAAAAACAACGTTCATATCTTCATTGCGATAGCGCTTCTTTCGACGACGTCCATGCCGGTCGCGTTCGCCCAGGACATCGTGGTCAAGAGATCCACGAGTGACGTCGGGGCGATGATTCGCAACGACGACAGGTACGTCCACCAGACCGACCCCTTGATCGACTTCGGCGGCGAAGACGACTCGGCCATGCTCGCTGTACAGGACGGGCCAAATATTTTTGAAACCGCCGGTTTTCACGCGAACGGCGACAATGCGATCATCTGGAGTTCGGGCGATGTGGCGAACGTACCGTCCGCTCCGCCGCAAGCGCTCCTGTACATTATTGACGAAGATTTCTGGGACGGGGACGGCGACCCGTTCGACGACGGCGGTCTCATCGCCTACCTCGACGACGCAGGCATGTGGCAGGTCAGTGCGGCCGCGCAGAAGTCGAACATCGTCCGGCTGACCGGTGCCGTGGCGAAAGTGCAAAGCCTGAACGGCTATTCCTACGAGTTTGCGCCCAACGCCGAGGAGCAGCGGAAGAATGCCACGGCTCAGCGTGCGACGGGCGTCCTCGCACACGAGCTGCAGGAGGTACTTCCCGAGGCGGTGAACACCAAT
>JBFISV010000208.1:0-4967 GCA_041608415.1 Woeseiaceae bacterium | reverse complement strand
TTCCTCGCCGAATCCGGCGAGGAAGGCACGCCCGAGGTCGGCATCAACTTCATGGTCGAAAAACACTGGGATGCGATCGCGGCCGAGTATGCCATCGCCGAGGGCGGCGGCATGCAGGACGTCGACGGCCACGTGCACGTCGTCGGCGTACAGACGACGGAGAAATTGCCACGCCGTGCAACGCTCGTCGCACGTGGAACGGCGGGCCACGGCTCGAAGCCGCGCAACGACAACGCCGTCACCATGATTGCCGATGCGGTTGCCAAAGCCGGCAGCTGGCGAACTCCGGTGCGGCTGAATGCCACGACGCGCGCCTATTTCGATCGCCTCGCGAGCATTTCCACCGGCGACACCGCATTTCGCTACCGCAATATCGACAATCCGGAGTATCAGGGCGACATCGATGCCTGGTTTCGCGACAACGATCCGCTGCATTATTCGTCGATCAGGACGTCGGTCGTACCGACGATTATCGACGCCGGTTTTCGCAAGAACGTAATTCCCTCCGAGGCGCGCGCGGTGCTCGATATTCGCATGTTGCCGGACGAGGACGTCGAGGGCTTCTACCGTGAACTCGCCGCGGTAATCGATAACCCGGCCATCGAGATCGTGCCCGAGCACATCTACCGACCCGCGGCAGCGCCGTCGGCGATCGACAACGAGATGTTCGAAGTCATCGAGGCGGTGGCAAAGCGGATGTATCCGCAGGCGACGACGCTTCCGGTCATGGCGACCGGCGCCACGGACATGGCGCAGCTGCGGGCGAAGGGTACCGAGGCGTACGGCATCGGACCCGCGCGCACGCTCGAAGAGATGAACAGTCGCTTCGGTGCACACAGTGACGACGAACGCATCGCCGAGGCTTCACTCGTCGACATGGTGCGGTTTCTGTGGAATATCGTCATCGAGATCGGCGCGGCGAAATGACGACGTCGCGACCGGCGCGTCTCGGAGGGCTAGGCGTTCACCCGTTGCGGGAGGGGCAGCGTGCTTCGCGGGATGCCTCAGGGCAGTATCGGCAAGGTACAGCCCGTGCACGGGTCCTCGGAAATGACGACCATGCGTCCCGAGCTGAAGCCGGATTCGAAACTGACCGCCGGTGAGATCAGTTGCAGGTAACCGTTCGGTTCCTGCACATCGGTTGACGCTTTTACGAGGATGGTCCGGCGTGCCGCGCAGATCTTTTCCGTCGTGACCACGCCTTCATAGGTGCGGTCCACGGCGTCGCCGCCCGTACATTGGTTGCTGTACGTGAGCGGATCGTCGTCGCGCGCGTCCCCAATGCTGTCGCCATCGGTGTCGGGATTATTGGGGTCCATGCCCGGGTCGATCAGGAATTCCTCGAGGTTGGTCAGGCCGTCGTGATCCGGGTCGAGACTGGCATCGCTGGGATCGAAAGGATCGAGATCGTTTTCGATCTCGAACTCATCGCTGATGCCATCGTTATCGTCGTCCCAGTCGAGAAAATCCGGGGTGCCGTCGCCGTCGAAATCCGGCGCCGGATTGCTCCAGTCTCGCGGCGCAAGCTGAAATCGATTCCAGTGAGCGTGCATGAACGGCTCGTCTTCGTCCCTGGGTATGTGATGGAACGTGATGCCGAACCAGACCACGGGATCCTCGCCCAGCAGAGACTCGCCGTTTACGAAGCTGCTGACGTCCCCGTTGGCAGCGCAACCGCCGGGACCGTCGGCGGGATTGTGCGACGCGAACTTCTCGCAGGCGCGGCTTTTGGTCACATAGACGTCGTTGAACGTAAACGGCTCGAATGACGGCCCGGTATCCCTGTGTCCGGTTTCCAGCGGCAATATTTCGTAGGATATCGGCACGCCTTCTATGTTCAGCGCCGAGACGTCCTTGACTCGCCAGAAGCGTTTCGTTTCACCGCTCACGGAGCGCGCGACCTCCGTGTCGAATTCCGTCACGACCCTGGCTCGAGTCCGGTTGGTGCCGTCCTCGGCAACGAATTCGATTTCTTCCACGACGTCGTCCGATCCGTTGCCGACGATATCGAAGTCCAGGCGCCAGTAATAATTGTGCAAATGCGAAATACCGACGGGACTCGACGTGTCGTTGATCGACCAGCCGTATTCGGGCTGGTTGTCGTAGCGCTGCAGCGTACCCGTCGCGCCCATGCCGATTTCAATCGTGCCGTCGTCGAAAAACGTCCACATCGGAATGTAGTTGTATGCGCCGACATGCGACACGCTGAACAGTGACAGGAACTCTCCCTGGCGCGAGTCGGACCCCGTGGCGTTGCGCAGCTCGTTGCCGTGGAGAGCCCTGCAGATGACGCGTTTGCCGGAATCGATGAGGCGCGTTCCGCCCGGGCAATCGGACGGGCTCAGATCGTTGAGGTTTTCCGTCGTGCCGAGCCCGAAATCGCTCACGTCGTGAAACCGGCTGCCGTCATCGTCATAGGGAACGTGGATCTGCGCGACATTGGCCTGGTAGAAGATTTTTCTGCGCACGCCGCTCGTGGTCGTGTAATGAACGTCGAAAAAGACGACTCCCTCGCGATTTCTCCGTTCCCAGCACATTTCCCACTCCGCGCCATTGGCGAATGCTTGCCTGATTTCGTAATTCGTCGAGCAGTTCAACGGTCCGGACGCACGTGCGTCCTCGCTGCCGAATACGATGTAACAGCACGCGAGAAGACTCGCCCGCACGAGCGGGCGGCAGACCATCGTTGTGACAGTCTTACCCATTGGCAAGCCGCGTATCGTGCCCTTCGGCGTCGAAATCCGGAGCGCCAATCGTGAGGCGAGTGATCGGATTCGTGGACGTCCAGTCCCTGGGCACGATGGAAAATCCATCCCAGTGAATCGGTAGCGACGGCTCGTCCTCACTGCGCGGCAGATGGTGATAGTTGATCCTGTACCACAACACGATGTCCGCCGGGTATATGGCCTGGCCATTCACGAAATCCGTGATGTCGTTGCCGCAGCCGCCGGTCGTCGGGTTCGCGCGAACAAATCGTTCGCAGGAATTGAACGCGGTCACATGCAGGTCGTGCATCGCCCACGGGCTGTCGATCGTGCCGGCAAAGCGATGCGCCGTGTGCAGCGGCTCGACGTGATAGGAAATACTGCGTCCGTCACTATTCGTTATGGTCCCGTCCCTGACTCGCCAGGAACGTTTGACGTCCGCATCGACGCTGCGACTCGTTTCGCTCGTCAGACTTGTTTGTGAGATCGTCTTCTTGGTGCGGTCCACGGACGGCTGAATCTCGATCTCCTCGACGATATCGTCCGACGCATCGGTCCCGATGTCGAAATCGAGCCGCCAGTAATAGCTCGTGTTGAATGCGGTACCGATGCGTCCCGCCGCGTCCAGGACCCAACCGTGCTTGTCCTGCGACGTCAGCGCGGGTATCTCGCCCGACAGGCCCACGGACGGCTCGATCGTCCCGTCGTCGAACAAGCGCCAGCGGACGACATAGGTATTCAATCCGACCGTTGCCCTGTGCTGCACGACGAGGGCTTGTCCCTGTTTGACGGTTCCGTACCACTTGTAGGCGTAGCCGCGAGGCAGAATTTGCTCGCAAAGTACCGCGTCACCGCCCGCGGTACGCAACGAGCCGCCGGGGCAGTCGGAGGCGGTCAGGACATGTATATTCCCGCTGACCCCGAGCCCGCCGCCGCCCGCGATATCCGTAACGTGAAACGCCGATGGCGCGCCGTCATCGAAGGCCACGTAGATTTCCGCGAGGTTCGCCTGGTGCATCACCTGTCGTCGAGGCTCCGTCCCGTTCGGCGTGAAATGCAGGTCGGAAAGCACGACGCCCTCCTCGGCCTTCAACTCCCAGCACATGTCCCAGCGGCTGCCCGCGGCAAAGGTGACGTCGATCAGGTCGTTCCCGGAACAACTTTGCGACCATGCAGGCGACGAGAGGCCTGCGAGCAGCACGGCCAATGCCGGCCGCGCGAACGCCTTACGGATATGGCGTAAAGCGCGAGATCTCGAGCCTGCCAATGCGCGCATCATTTTCAAGGACGTTGTCACTGTTTTTCTTGGAATTATCGGCTCAAGGTGTCGAAATCTGGGTGACCCGGTTGTTCGACAAATCGATGATCGGAGAGACGTCGAGCGAAATATTGTCGCGCGTATACGTGATCATCTGCGCGCAACGATGTACGCCGCACATTGCGGAATCACGAGTGAGTGCTGCGGGCAACGTGTCGGCATGAAAAACGAACGCTTTGAAGTCGATATCGGAGATGTCGTTCAATTTCTGGCCCGTGACTGCCAGATAGGCCTGCTCGAGGCGCTCACGGGTCCGTTCGTCGGACATGACGATCGCGGCCGCGCGTTCAACCTCCGCGGCAATCAATGGCAGTTGGACGCCGCGCTGAAGTTCCCGTGCACGGACCTCGCCGGTCGCGACGTCAACGACGGTATGGATCAGGGAATCGTTCGAGTAGTCGTAGCTGTAAACGTCGGCCAGGCGAGCGGCATCCGGGGCATTCCTTTCCACGAGCCTGCGCTCGACCAACAGCAGCACAGGCTCGGCCGTGCGCGTCTCCGCGGGAGCGGCATCCGCGCTGATGCTCGCCGATCCCGCCGCCGCGCTGCGCGCCAGTCCGATCTCGGCGGGGCTCAACGGGTCGCTTCCGCGACCGGCCTGATCCGCGCCAGCGGCCGCGCTCAGCGCAAGCAGCATTGCCGCTCCGAGGACCTGCCGCGATGCGCGCACGATCCGACGCAGCGACGCGCGAGACGACCGGGAAAAAATGACACAGCAATTCATTACAGGGCGATTCCCCAAAGCCCGTTCAGATACGGGTTTGACGTTTTCTTTCTATTATAGTTTGACCGAATACCGCGCTGCTCGAAGATTTTGTGCCGGTTCCACGATGCGGACCGGGGCCCAGCGAGACTCTGATGAATTCTCGTCGTACACGACGAATGCTCCTCAGGCAAGGCAAGGCGCGAGGAGCGACCTGTGCACGAGTGACGAGTAACGCAGC
>JBFISV010000207.1:0-4984 GCA_041608415.1 Woeseiaceae bacterium | reverse complement strand
GCCAGCGTCTCGATCAGTTCCAGTCCGATGAGCGACTGCGACAGCGACCGGGAGATTTCATGGCCCTGGTGAATCGTCATGAGCACCGAGTTGATGCGTGCGAGGTACGGGCTTTCCCCGCCCTGCGGCAGGAACACCGCTTCGCCCTCTGCGTTGCCCACGCTCGGATGATCGAGGTCGAGATGCACGACCGGCACCTGTTTTGGCATACCGTCCGCAACCTGCTCCTGGAAGCCGATCAAAAACGGCTGCCGCTCGATCGATAAGGGTATGTACCCGGCATCCCAGCCGTCGCCGCCGAGATACAGGTTTTCGCCCTCGGTAAAACCCAGCAGCGCGATGGTTTCGAAGTGGCTGGTCTCCGCGTTCTTGATGAAAAACAGCGGATACTCGCGTTGCAGCCGGCCGAATTCGACGGGGAATACGCGCGCGACGTTGACGTTGTCGCCCTGCTCGTCCGAATAGACCCTCCTGACCCTGAGGTCCTTGTGCGACACGTTGTCGAGTAATACATGTTGTGTCATGACGTCTCCAGCTTCGGCAGGCCATGCTGCGCGATGCGGGTCAGCAGTTCCCGGTTGCCCGGCAGGTTTTTGACGAACCTGTCCGCGGACTTCGAGTTCTCGATGAACAGCTCGCGGGCTTCTTGCGCATTCTGAGCCCAGCGGGCTCCGGGGCGCGAGTCGGTTGCGAAACCCATCCCGTACAGCACGTACTGGTAGCTTGCCGACGAAAATACCTCGTCGCGCTGCGGGAAATCGCCGTGCCAGGGAACACGGAAGCGCCACAGGCTGAGGCTCTCTCGCAGGCTGTCCGGGATGCTCCCGGGATCGCGATTGTCAATCCAGTAGCTCGAATCCGAGCGCCTGCTCAGCACGTAATGCAGTTTGAGGAAGTCGATGATCCGCTCCCAGCGATAGAGAAACAGTTCATTGTAGCGGCGCGCGACGAGATCCATGACCTCGCGGTTCGCCGGCAGCTCCTCGCTGATCATCTTGCCCGCGAGTTCGATGAGCACGAGCGCGCTCGCCTCGAGCGGCTCGAGGAATCCGGCCGACATGCCGACCGCTACGCAGTTTTTGTGCCAGAACTTCTCGCGGTGCCCGGGCCGGAACGCGATCTTGCGCGGTTCGTAATCGCCGGCCGCCAGCCCGGGCGCCGACTCGACGTACGCCCGCAGCTCCGCCTCGGCCGCGTCGTCCGTCGTGTGGCGGCTCGAGTAGGTATAGCCGATGCCGCGCCTCGTCGTCAGGCCAATGTCCCAGATCCAGCCGGCCGACTGCGCGGTCGAAATCGTCTGGGATGCGATCGGGCTATCGTCGTCGGCATACGGCACCTGCAGCGCGAGCGCCGAATCGTTGAATAGAATGGACCGCTTGTCGACGAACGGGACCCCGTAATGCTTGCCGAGCAGCAACGCCGCAAAGCCCGTGCAGTCGATGAACAGATCCCCTTCGATGTCGCCGTGCTCTTTCGCACTCACCGAGCGGATGTCGCCGTCGGGATCGCCGTTGATCGCGGTCACGTGATCGAGTACGTGCTGCACACCGAGCTTTTGCGTGCAGTGCTGCTGCAGCAACTCAGCAAACTTGCCGGCGTCGAGGTGGTAGGCATAGTTCGCCACGGCCCCGTACTCGGGCGTCGTGGCCTGCTTGGGCGCGAGGTTCCTGTCGCACAGATGACCCTGCACGCTCACCGCGTCGACAAACGAGACCTTGTCCCGCTCGAGCTGCCAGTGAGGCACGAGATTGATGCCCGCGTACCCCGCGGGGGCGGAAAACGGGTGGTAGTAGTAATCGTCCTCGTCGCCCGTCACCCAGCCGACGAACTTCGTGCCCTGCTTGAAGGCCGCCGAGCAGGCATTGAGGAAGTCCGTCTCCAGGATTCCGATCTTCTGAAGCGTCGAGCGCATCGTGGGCCAGGTGCCCTCGCCGACGCCGATCGTCTTTACGTCGGGCGACTCGACGAGCGTCACGCTGACATTTTGGCTCGAATCGTTCGAATCACCCGATTCGCCGCCGCATTCGCTCGCGAGCAGGCCCGCCGTGAGCCAGCCCGACGTGCCGCCGCCGACAATCACTATGCGCTTGATCGAGTGGTCCATCTTCGTGACGTCCGCCAAAAAAAAAGCCGCTGCAAAACAGCGGCTTTAATGTACCGTTTAATTGCGGTTATTCAAAGGTGTAGCGCGCTCCGATGTTGAAGCGCGAACCGTACTGGTTGCCGCGCAGGAACTGCTCCGGATAGCGCACGTAGACCCGCTGCGTCTCCTCGGTGATATTGAGCGCCTCGAAGAACACGTCGAGCTGATCGGTGGCATACCACGTGACGTTCGCGTCCCACTGCTCGTACTCCTCGTTGTATACCGGCGAGGAGTCGGAATCGAAGCCGCTCAGGAACTCGTCGCGCCAGTTGTAGGCCAGCCGCGCGGAGACGATGTCGTTCTCGAAGAACACCATGAAGTTCGCGGAGTCACTCAGGCCCTCCAGCGCGAACTGCTGGTCGATAGCGTCCCTGTCCGCGTCCACGTCACCGTTGACGATGGTCAGGTTGGCCTGCACGCCGAAGCCGTTTTCGAACATGTGCTGTACCTGGAACTCCCAGCCGAAGAGGTTGCCGACCTCGGCGTTTTCGGTCGACGTGACGTCCCAGACCACGACCGGGTCGCCCGGCTCGGCGAGTACGGGGGTTCCCGGAGGCGCACCGATGTTCTCGTTGATGCGCGCAAACACGTTGGCATTCGACGTCTCGATACCCTCGTCCGTCAGCTGCTGCCGCGCCAGTTCCGCCTGCGCGCCGAGGTAGGGGTCGAGGATTCCCGCGAACGCTTCCTTGTTCGTGCGGGTAACGAGGAAGTTCTCGACGATCTTGCGGAAGTGCGTGACCGAGGCGTAACTGCCGTCACCGTAGTACCACTCGAACGAGAAATCGAGGTTGTCGGAAATGTACGGTACGAGACCCGGGTTGCCCGACGAAACATTGCGGATGTTGACCTTCGGATTTGGCGTGAATGCCCTGACCGGGCTCAGTGCCCCGATCGGCGGCCGCGCGAGGGTGCGGCTGTACGAGACCCGCCCGATGATGTTCTCGTAGGGTTCGATGTTCACGTTGACGCTCGGCAGCCACACCGAGTTCGAACTCTTTGCCGTCGTAACGGTCGGCGGGCCGAAAATCGAGGCGAACTCGTCGCCGCCCGTCCACTGTATGGCCTGCACGGGAATCTCGTTGCCCGACGAGGTCGTCTCGGTGTCCTCGTAGCGCATGCCGAAGGTCGCGTCGAAGGGCATGCCGTTGAACTCGTCGGAGAGATTGACCTGGAGATAGGATGCGGTGATTTCTTCCTTTACGCCGCTGCCGCTGCTGTTGCCGAGCGGGCCGGAGTTGAAGAAACCGCGGCCGTTGGCCGTGTCCTGTGCGAACGCGGGCCAGGCTGGCCAGTAGCAGCAGCCCTCGAGCGGGTCGCCGACACCGGCGGTTTCGTAGATTTCGACGAGGGTGCCGAAGTCCGCGACGAAGTAACGGTCATAGGCGTAGCTGCCGCCGTTCGAGAAGTCGCCCAGAAGTCCGCCGAAGCTGGCCTCCTGCCACATCTCGTCGGGCCAGTACTGCGCGGAGGTATTCCAGAAACCGGCTGGCAGCAGCCCCGACTGCGCGCTGCGGTTGACGAACTCCTGCTCGGTCCGCGCAATACCGAACTGAACGCTCGTGATTGCGCCGGCGCTCTCGTTTTCCCACACGCCGTCGAGCTGGAACTGGTCGATGTCGTTCTCGTTCCAGACGTTGAAGGCCTGGCCGAACAGCGAGCCGATGTCGCTGCGCAGCAGGTCGTCCTGGGGCAGACCCGTCGCGGTGCTGACGAAATCCACGTCCCAGAGCGGAATGCCGCTAGCCGTGTATACCGCCGACTTCGTGCCGATCGTCGCGGTGGACGGACCGGCTCCGGGGACGAACTGGCACCAGTCGCAGAACGTGTTGCCGATGATCAGGTTCGCGGAACTGCCCGGAACGCCGTCGCCGAGACCATCTCCGACGAGTTCCGACCGGGAGTCGTGGTAGTCCAAGGTCAGCGTCAGCGTATCGGTGACGAGGAAGTCGACGTTGAGGCCCACGGATTCGTTCTGTTTGAGCGTGTGGTCGCGTGCCACGTTGATCGCGTAGTCGCCGCCGGACATGGCAACCTCGGTTACCGTGCCGCGCTCGTTGATCGTGGATTCGACGTTGGGGTTCTGGAACCACAGGCCGAAGCTGTTCGAATCCTTCTGGAAGTCCACCTCGGACATCGTGTAATCGAGCGTCGCCGTAACTCGGTCGTTCGGCGCGTACTGGAGCACGGCCTGCAGGTTCGTGCGGTCACGCTGGATATCCGAAAAGCCATAACCGATGTTTTGCGGATGCCAGAAGACGCCGTCGGCTCGCTGGTTATTGTCGTTGACGATACCGCCGTTGAGGCCGTCGGGGTAATTCTGGATCCAGCTGTCTACCGCCGCGTTTTCCTCCCGGTTGTGGCGCTCCTGTAACGCGAAGTTGAGCAGGACACCGACCGTGTCATCCATGAAGGTATTGCTGAACATGGCCGACAGTTCGGGCGTCCAGCTGTCGAGCCCGCCGAGGTCGCCGTCCGAGGCGGACGTCTCGTGCACGGCCTTCGCGCTGACGACGCTCTGGAAACCGGGGTCCTGCAGCGGCCGCGCCGTCTCGATATTGACCGTGGCGCCGATGCCGCCGGAGGCGATATCCACCCGGCCCGACTTGTACACCTCGACCGCGCGGATGCCCTCGGTTGCAAGGTCGCCGAAGTCGAAGGAGCGGCCGCCCTGGGTCGGCATCGATCGTCCGTTCAGCGTTACGAGGTTGAACTCGGGGCCCATGCCGCGGACCGTGATGCGTGCGCCCTCGTTGTTGCTGCGGTCGATCGAGACGCCCGTGATTCTCTGCAGCGCCTCGGCCAGGTTCTGGTCGGGGAATTTGCCGATTTCCTCGGAAG
>JBFISV010000206.1:0-4987 GCA_041608415.1 Woeseiaceae bacterium | reverse complement strand
GAGTACCGCCACCTGCGTGCGGACGCCGCACTGTTCACCTATCTGCATCTCGCGGCCGATCCCGCGCAGGCCGAGGCGCTCGTGAAATCGGGCACGACGGCGATCGCGTACGAAACCGTGACCGCGGAGGACGGCACGCTGCCGCTGCTCACGCCGATGTCGGAGGTCGCGGGCCGGCTGTCGATCCAGGCGGGCGCGTTTGCGCTGCAGAAAGCGAACGGCGGACGCGGCATCCTGCTCGGCGGCGTGCCGGGCGTGCGGCCGGCCAAGGTGCTCGTCATCGGCGGCGGCGTCGCGGGCGCAAACGCGGCCGACATGGCGGTCGGTCTCGGCGCCGCGGTGACGATTCTCGATCGTTCGCTGCCGCGGCTGCGCGAACTCGACAACCTCTGGGGCGGGCGCGTGCGCACGGTCTACTCGACGAAGGACATCATCGACGAACTGAGTGCGGAATCCGACCTGATCATCGGCGCGGTGCTCGTCGCGGGCGCGGCCGCGCCGAAGCTCGTCACGAGAGAGAACGTCAAGGCCATGAACGCGGGCGCGGTGATGGTCGATATCTCGATCGACCAGGGCGGCTGCTTCGAGACGAGCCGGCCGACGACGCACGCCGATCCGACGTACGTCGTCGACGACGTCGTGCACTATTGCGTGACGAACATGCCGGGCGCCGTGCCGCGCACGAGCACGTTCGCGCTCACGCACGCGACGCTGCCGTTCGTCAAAAGCCTCGCGAACCGCGGCTGGCGCGAAGCTCTCAGGCGCGATCCGCATCTCGCAAACGGGCTCAACGTGCACGCGGGCCACGTCAACCACGAGGCCGTCGCGCACGATCTCGGCTACAAGTACCTGTCGGCCGAGGACGCGCTCGCCGCCTGACAAAAAAAGTCCAAAAAGGGGTCGGATCCAATTACGCGCGTAAATGGATCCGGCCCCTAATTGAATATCGATATGGGAGCTAGCCTGGATATTGCAGGCTAGCGCTCGCGGCAGTCCGCCGCGAGCAGCAGCTCGTTGAGGGCGTGATAGCGCTGAGCGTCGAGGCCGGTCAGGTCCGCGATGCGCTGCAGGCGCGTATAAACCGTGTTGGGGTGCACGCTCAAACAGCGCGCGGTTTTGAGCACGTTCATGTCCGCGTCGGCGAGCGCGCGCAGCGTCTCGAGCAGGGCGCCGCGGGCCTTGCGGTCCGCAGCAAGTAAAGTGTCGGTCCACCCCGGCAGCGCCCACTGAACCTGGGGCCCCGCGAAATACACGAGCAGCCGGCGCAGGGGCAGGGTCGAGAACTGCACGACGCGCTCGCTGACGCTTGCGAGATCGAGCGCCATCCGCGCCTCGCGCAGGCCGACCGGTATGTGCGCGGTCGACGGCTGGTCGTTGCTCATGCCGATGACGGCGGCGGGGCCGATTCTCAAAAGCTCGGGCTTCAGGCGTTCGGCAAGCGTGCTCTGCGGCGCGGTCCAGCCCGAAAGGCGACGCGTCGCCGAGAATACGGCGGTGACGACGTTATCGCGCAGGCCGACGAGCGTGCGCACTGGCAATCCCGAAACAGCCCCGGCGATGGCTTCCGCCATGCGCCGTGCGCGCGGCGGATTCTCCATCTCCACGGGATCGACCGATCGGGCGAGCACGACGCAAAACGACTGGCGCTGCTCGAGATAGCCCGCGCGCCTCAGGATACGCGCGACGCGGGCGTCCGATTCGTCGTAACCGCTGAGCAGGATCCCCAGCAGCTCGGTGCGGCGATCGCCCTCGGCTTCGGCGAGCAGGCGCGTCTGGGCGACATAGTCCGCCGCGAGCAACGTGCTCGTCGTGTCCGTGTACCCGATCGCGAACTCCCCGACGTTTTCGACGGCCTGCTGCACGTCATCGCGAACGCTGGCGGTGTCGGCGAGCCAGCGCGAGAACTCGTCGCGCTGGCAGCGGTACGCGTGCAGGATCGCTTCGAGCGGAAACTTCTGTGCGGCGCGGCGCCGCGCGTACGAGGTCACGAAGCCGAATTCGCCGACGGTGCCGCCTGCGAGCAGACGCAGTATCTCGCCGACGTGCTCGCCGACGTGCGCCTCCAGTTCCGGCAGGACGTCGGGATTGTTGGATTCCGAATAGGCGGCCACCTCGCGAATCACCGTGTCCTTGAGCCGCTCGCGAACGGCGGCTGAATCCGCCTTTAACGCGGCGACGACCCCGGTGGCAACGCGCGAGCGGCGCAGCCCCGCGAGCACACGGCGGAGGGCGGCGTTCGGATCGTGTCGTGGCATAAAAATTGTGGAGACTGCACAACGATGACGCCACTTTAGCAGCATTTTCGCCAGTGATCAGGCTTGCCGATAGGGATACTCTACAAATCCGGCGCCGCTCCTGGCGCCCGGGCAACGAGAGGAGGCCTCGAAATGGCGAAATTCCTGTTTGTGTACCACGGCGGCAGCAGCCCCGCGAGCGAGGAAGAAATGAAAAAGGTCATGGACGACTGGGGCAACTGGTTCGGATCGATGGGCGCCGCGGTGATCGACGGCGGCAATCCCGTGGGCCAGTCACACACGGTCAGGGCGGACGGTTCGGTGGCGGACGACGGCGGCGCGAATCCGGCGAGCGGCTACAGCCTCGTCGAGGCGTCGGACTACGAGGATGCGATCGCGAAAGCGAAAGGCTGCCCGATCCTCGCGGCGGGCGGCTCGGTGGAAGTCGCCGAAGCGATGGACATGTAGGCGCGCAGGATCGTGCCGAACCAAAAAAGGTCGGATCCGATTACATCGCTGTATTAACTGGATCCGACCCCCTTTTTTTAACGGACCCGTACGCGCGGATCGACGCACTTAGTGCCCGTCTTGATGCCGTAGTCGTGATCGCCTTTGGATGTGCCCTCCGGCACGTCGATAAAAATGAAATCTTCGTTCCCGCTGTTGGTTCCCTTCAGCCAGGGGTCTGCGACCGGATCCTTGGGGAAGATTTCGACCGTACCGCGCTTTTTCCCGCCGCGGGGCGTCAGCATGAACACGAGCGTCGTACCGGGATCGGCGTCAACGCAGCCCGGAGTGGCGTTCAGCGAATTCGTATTCAGGTTGACGGCGGGCGCCTGCGGATTGCCGGAGCACGTTCCCGGCATCGTGTATGGCATGCATTCCCCGTTCATCTGCGGCGTCGCGCAGCTTGCGAGGAGCCAGCCTAACGGCACTGCGAAGAGAATTTTCTTGTTCATTCTTGATTTCTCCCGGTTTGATTCTGCCGGATCGTTTTTCCTGGTTTGTATCTCCAGGTAAGTGGTTCAAGGTGCGAGCGAAGCGCGCGGGCACACAACACCATCCCCGGTAAATGAGAACGATCCTCCTTAAAGCTTAGTCGGTGTGGGCCCGTTCCGACAGGCCCAGTATGCGCTCGAATCGGGAATCCCCGACCAGATTTGAAAGATTGGGGTCGCCGGCCAGTAAGCGGGTCGAATAACCCTGCTCGACGGCCGTTTGGAGCGCTGCGATGGCGGCGGTACTCGCGCCGCGCCGATTGAGCATCAATCCCTCGATGTAATGCACGTACGGGTCGTCGGCGGCCAGCTCTTTCGCCCTGTCGATGAGTTGCTGCGCCACCTCGTGTTGGCCGAGCGCGGTCTTGATCCATGCGAGGTCCATCATCGTGAACGGATCGTTCGGATTGACCTGCAGGGCGCCGCTCGCCATGCGATCGGCGGTCGTATAGGCGCGCTCGGCTTCGTCCATGCGCCCCGCCGCCCACAGCGCGTCGCCCAGGTTGGAGCGCGACAGGTAGTCGTTGGGCTGCAGTTCGACCGCCTTGATATGGCTGTCGATCGCCGCATCGAGGTCCCCGAGATAGTAGTACATCAGGCCGAGGTTGCTGTAGGCGAGCGTCGTCGGCTCGACGTCGATGGCCTTCTGAAAGGCCGGCACCGCGGATGCAAAGTCGCCCTGCAGCATGTAGGACGATGCGAGATTCGAGATGCCGAGCATGTTTTCCGGCTGCAGCGCGACGACATAGCCGAACTGTTCGGCGGCTTCGTCGAACCGGCCGGACTCGAACAGGAAGGTGCCCAACATGCTGTAAGCAGCCGCGTCGCCGGGGTGCACGTCGACCGCTTTTTGCAGCCTGGCCTCGGCGTCGTCGAGCCGTTCGAGCCGCTGGTAGGTCAGGCCGAGTCCGGTCAGCGCGGCGACGCTCGACGGGTCGGTCTCGAGCGCCTCGAGGTACGCTGCTTCCGCGGCGTCATAACGGCCCGTCGATTGGTAGAGGTCGCCGAGCGCGGTGTGCACGATGTCGAGATTGGGGTTCAGCCTGAGCGCGCGCAGGCACGCGGCTTCGGCATTCGCTATGAATTGCGCATCGTCGACCTCAGTGTAACCGGCCACGAAGGCCGCACACTTGCCGGCGTGCGCGGCTGCGTATTCGGGATCGACCTCGAGCGCCGCGTCGTACCAGCCGAGCGCCGTCGCGATCGTGTCGATCGTCTTCGGCTGCAGCGATGCTTCCCTGCCGCGGCGATACAGAAGATACGCATCGAGCGACGGTGGGTCTTCCTCGAAACGCAGCTGTGACGCGGCATTTACGCCGGGCGGCAGCGCGACCCGGACGTTGGCAACGGTCAGGCTCGTGATCTCGTCACGAATCTGGAAAAAGTCCTCGCGCGGCCGGTTGAAGCTGCGCGACAGGATATGAAAGCCGGTTGCCGAATCGATGAGTTGTGCGCTTACGCGTATCCTCTGCGCGGCGATCTCGACGCTGCCGCCCAGGTACATTTGTACGCGCAGGCGTTGCCGGACCTGTTCCGAGGAACTGTTCGGCGTCAGCGTGAAAGAGTCGCCGCGTGCCGACACGCGCAGCCCGGGAATGCGGGACAGCCGATGAATCACGTCGTCCACGAGACCGTTTGCAAACAGCCGCGTCTCGTCGCTGCCGTCGATGTTCAAAAACGGCAGCACGGCGAACGAGTTCTCGACGATCGGCGGCGGCTCGTAGTAGGCCTCGGTGATCTCGGCAACGACGGGCG
>JBFISV010000205.1:0-4994 GCA_041608415.1 Woeseiaceae bacterium | reverse complement strand
GGCCCGTGAGCGGCGCCGCGACCCACAGGATCGGGATATCGTCGATCTCCGCGCCCAGCGTCTGGAAGATGCGGCTGACGTTCGCGTTCTGCAGCGCGAAGCCCATCTGTATGCCCAGAAATCCGAAACACATGTTCCAGATCTGCCAGAAGCCGAGCGTCGGTTTTTCTTTCATTCTGTCCTCGCCTCGATGAAATATGCGGGTTAGTCGTGCGCAGGCGCAAGGCGTATCGCGGCGCCGCCGCCGGCGGCCAGCCGGAGCTCGAGCACCGTGGCCTGCGTGGCTCGGACCTCGTCGATTTCGTAGTCGTAGGGGTCGTGCTCCCAGTGAGCGTCGTTACCGTCCCTGTATACGCGCGCCTCGTACGCGCGACCCGGCGGCAGGAAGTCGAGCGGCAGCGAGATCGTTCGTGCATCCTCGTTGCTGATCGCGCCGACGTACCAGTCGTCACCGCCGCGTTCGCGGCGGGCGATAAGCACGTAGCGGCCGACTTCGCCGGCGAGCGCGATGCTCTGCTCCCAGTCGGTCGGCACGTCGACAATGAACTGGAACGCATCCGCATGCGCCGCGTAATTCTCGGGCAGGTCGGCCACCATCTGAACCGGGCTATAAAGGACCACGTACAGCGCGAGCTGCTTTACGAGCGTCGTCTGCACGCGTTGCGGCGAATCCCGTCCCGCGAACGTCAGATCGAATATGCCCGGCGTGAAATCCATCGGCCCGCCGAGCAGTCGCGTGAATGGCAGCGTCGCCGTGTGCGACGGCGGATTCGGCGGCTGCCACCATGCGTTGAATTCCTGGCCGCGCGCGCCCTCGCGGCTGACCCAGTTGGGATACGTGCGCCGCAGGCCGGTCGCCTTGATCGGCTCGTGCGTGTTGATGCTGATGCGCCGCTTCGCGGCCTCTTCGACGACGCGCAGGTAATGATTGACCCCGAATTGGCCATCGTGCCATTCGTAATGCGTGACGCCGTCGCCGTCGACCCGTTCGAGCCGGCCGCCGTCTGCGACGTAGCCGGTCTTGACGGCGCGCACGCCGAGCGATTCGTAAAAATCGAGAGCGTCGGCGAGCTGCCGTTCGTAATTCGTGACGTGTCCCGAGGTTTCGTGATGACCGATGAGGCGCACGCCGCTCTCGATCGCATAGGCCGCCACGGCTTCGATGTCGAAATCCGGGTAGGCCGCGGTGAAGCTGAAGCCGCTGCCGTCGGCAAACCAGTCGCCGTCCCAGCCGACATTCCAGCCCTCGACGAGCACGCCCGCAAAGCCGTTGGCCGCCGCGAAATCGATGTAGCGGCGCGCCTCGTCCGTCGTCGCGCCGTGATTGGGGCCGCTGCCCCAGCTTCGCTGCCCGAGGTGCATTGCCCACCAGATGCCGACGTACTTCCCCGGCTCGACCCAGGACACGTCGCCGAGCCTGTTGGCCTCGTTGAGGTTCAGAATCAGGTCCGAATTCAGCAGGCCGACGGCATCGGGCGCAACCTGGATAGTCCGCCACGGCGTCGCGAACGGCGTCGTCTTCTTCGCCCTGATGCCGTCTGACCACGGTGTGAGATTGGCCTGGAACACCCCGGGGCGGCGCTGATCGAGCACGAATGCCGGAAAGTCGACGAGCGCTGCTTCGTGAATGGAAAGGTGCGTGCCGTTCGGCAGCCTGAACGTCGCCGGCGTATGCGCGAGCGCAATCGCGTCGAGCGGCGTTTCGCGGTACAGATACTCGTAACGATTCCAGCCGCGGCCGGGTATCCACCAGGCGGTCGCGTCCCCGGGGATTCGAAATTCCGTGATTTCGTCGACAATGTCGACGCGACGGGATGCGCCACTGGCGGCCGGCAGCTCGTAGCGGAAACCCAGTCCGTCGTCGAACAGCCTTGCGCGCAGCGTAAAACGGCGCTTCTCGCCGTCGGTCGACTCGAACGTGAACGAGCGCTCGTTGTAATGCTCACGCACGAGGCGGCGCTCGCCCCAGGGCTGCTGCCAGGTTTCGTCGTGTACACGGGCGTCGCTCGCGACGATCGCGAGCTTCCGATCGAACGCTTTGGCGGCCGCGAATCGCAGTCCGATCCGCGACGGTTCGACGACAATTTGCGCGTCGTAGCGGAGCGCGTAGCGCGGCACGCCGTCGTCGTCCACGTCGACGGAAAATTTCACGCGCCCGTCGGGCGACACGAGATCCGCGGCGAGCGCCGCCAGCGGCAGTAGCGTCAGTGCCAGGCACGCAACAGCGATCGTCCGCGCGCCGCGCGCCATCACTTTGGCACCGCTTTGCAGTGCTTGTCGATGTAAGCCCGGTGCGTCGGCATCGCGGCCGCTGCCTCGCGCATGACGCGCCGAAGTCCCTCGAGCACGTTGCTGCCATCGACGTGGCTGCGCTGGTTGGTCAGCGGATCGTAGCGCTCGGGCCAGACGAACTGGCCGATCAGGACCGCGAGCCAGCTCGGGTTCTGGAACAGCTCGATGCCCGTCGACACGAGCCGGCCGTAAGCGCGAAAATGGTCGATCTTGTAGGTGAGCGTGTCCGGCACGCTCATCGCCCGGCATTCCCGCCACAATTCGGCATCGTCGCGCTCGGTCGCATGGTAGTGCAGGATCAGGAAATCCCGCACCGTCTCGTATTCGAGCCGTGTCAGGCGGTTGTATTCCTCGATCGCGAGCGGGTCCATCGTGCGATCCGGGAACAGCGCGAGCAAGCGCGTGATGCCGGTCTGAATGAGGTGAATGCTCGTGGACTCGAGCGGCTCCATGAACCCGGCGGCGAGACCGAGCGCGACGCAGTTCCTGTTCCAGAATTTCCTGCGCCGGCCTGTCGTGAATCGCAGCACGCGCGGTTCGGTGATGGGATCGCCGTCGAGGTTGTCGAGCAGCGTCGTCGTCGCTTCGTCGTCGCCGATATGCCGGCTGCAGAATACGTGGCCATTGCCGATGCGATGCTGTAACGGGATGCGCCATTGCCAGCCCGCCGCGTGTGCCGTCGAGCGCGTATACGGCGTGAACTCGCCACCGTGTTCGCACTACACGGCGACCGCGCGGTCGCAGGGCAACCAGTGCGTCCATTCCTCGTAACCGGTCTCGAGCGCTCCCTCGATCAGCAGGCCGCCGAAACCCGTACAGTCGATGAACAGATCGGCCGCCACGGATCGGCCGTCATCGAGCGTCACGCTCTCGATGTTTCCGGATTCGACATGTTTGCGGACCTCGACGACACGGCCTTCGATGCGCGTGACGCCGCGCTGCTCGGCGTACCGGCGCAGGTACGCGGCATACATGCCCGCATCGAACTGATACGCGTAATCGTAGGTGGACTGCACCATCCGCGGATCCCTGAGGGGCCGGTCGAAGCGGCAGCGCGACGCCGCGGCCCAGGCCATCGAATGATCGTCGAGGCTCGAGCGATCGCCCTGCTCGCGCGCCCGCAGCCAGAAGTGATGCACCGGCACGAGATCGAAGTCCGCGCCGTAGGGTCCGAACGGGTGAAAGTATCGATGCCCCTGGCGGGCCCAGTTCACGAACTGGATGCCGAGCTTGTAGGTGCCCTGCGTATGGCGCAGGAAGTCGTGCTCGTCGATGCCGAGGCGCTGGTTGAACAGGCGAATCGGCGGGATCGTCGCTTCGCCGACACCGATCGTGCCGATCAGGTCGGACTCGACGAGCGTCAGCCTGCAGTCGCCGCGCACCGCGTTAGCCAGCGCCGCCGCTGCCATCCAGCCTGCGGAACCCCCGCCGATGACGGCGATGCCGGTAAGATCGTTATTCTTGTTCGCCATCGGGGCCATTGTAACAAGTTGCTGATTTTACAAGGGGCTTTGCAATCGTATTCATCCCCGCGAACGACGCCCGATGAATACCATTGGCGCGCCCGAGGGCAAAAATAAGGAGGGGAGCGATAATGAAGAATTGCCTGGCATCGCCACAACGGACATGTTTGGCTTCACGGGCGCTCGTGCGCCCGTCGGCGACGGACCCGGACGGGGTTGCCGGCGCAGCGTCGGGACGGGCGCACATCGTCGCTCACGCAGGTGCCGGTCGCGGCCTGGAGGACATTGCATGAACACACGTTCGAGGGTCGCACTCATGCTCGCCGCGGCGCTGTCCGCCTTGCCGGCGGCGTCCGCCGCGGCGCAGACGGTTCGCATCGAACCGCCGTTCTGGTGGCGGGGATTCGAGCACCGCGAGCTGCAGCTCATGGTGCACGGCAGCGGCATCGCGGCCTTCGAGCCCTCGATCGCGCACGAGGGCGTGTCGATCGGCCGCGTCGAACGTGTCGACAGTCCGAATTACCTGTTCGTCTACCTCGACGTCGGCGCCGACGCAGCGACCGGCGAGTTCGACGTACGCTTCACCGGCGGCGACGAATACCTGACCGCCCGCTACGCGCTGCGCGCGCGCAATACCGACGCCGGATACAGCGACGGATTCGCGAGCGACGACGTCATTTACCTGATAACGCCCGACCGCTTCGCAAACGGCGACGCGGGCAACGACGCGGTCGCGGGCCTCGGCGATATCCCGAACCGCCGCGAGCCGTACGGCCGCCACGGCGGTGACATCGCCGGCATTCGCAATCATCTCGATTACATCGCCGGGATGGGATTCACCGCCGTCTGGCTCAACCCGTTGCTCGAAAACGCGATGCCGGAAGCCTCGTACCACGGCTATGCCACGACGGACTATTACCGCGTCGACCCGCGCTTCGGCAGCAACGAGGATTACCGGCGGCTCGTCGAGGACGCGCGCGAGCGCGGCCTCGGCGTGATCATGGACATGATCGTCAATCACATCGGCAGCGGGCACTGGTGGATGGACGACCTGCCGACGAATGACTGGGTCAATTTCGCGGACGAACTGCGGTACACGAGCCATGCGCGTACGACGCACCAGGACCCGTATGCCTCCGCCTACGACAAGCAGGCGTTCACGGACGGCTGGTTCGACTCGGCAATGCCCGACCTGAATCAGCGAAACCCGCTGCTCGCCGATTACCTGATCCAGAACGC
>JBFISV010000204.1:0-4996 GCA_041608415.1 Woeseiaceae bacterium | reverse complement strand
GAAGAAGCCGACCGCGTTATGCCCGTACCACCACTGCATCATCGCGTCGACGATGCCGGTATAGACCGGGTACGACTTGGTAAGCGAGACCGGGATTGCGAGGTTGTTGAAGATGTGCAGCACGGCGACCGTGAGGATGAACGCGGCATAGAACCAGTTGGCGACGTAGATGTGCTTTACGCGGCGCTTCGCGATCGTGCCGAGGAAAACGACCGCAAAGCCGATCCAGACCACGGCGATCAGCAGGTCGATCGGCCATTCGAGTTCGGCGTACTCCTTGCTCTGCGTGATGCCGAGCGGCAGCGTGATCGCGGCGAGCACGATGATGAGCTGCCAGCCCCAGAATGTGAACGCGGCGAGCCTGTCGAAAGCGAGGCGCACGTGGCAGGTGCGCTGCACGATGTAGTAGGCGGTCGCAAACAGCGCGCTGCCGCCGAAGGCGAATATGACGGCATTGGTGTGCAGCGGCCGCAGCCGGCCGTAGCTCAGGAACGGAAGATCGAAATTCAGCGCGGGCCAGATGAGCTGCGCGGCGATAATCAGCCCGACCAGCATCCCGACCACGCCCCAGACCACGGTCATGATCGCGAACTGCCGTACGACCTTGTCGTTGTAGCTCGATTGCAATTCCATTGTTCGAAAATCTCCGCTGATTGCGCTGCAGCACAGGCCCTTCTTGCCACGCGCGACGATAGAGCGGCGGCGCGCCCGTCGCCATACGGGTTATCCCTGATGAACGCGGCGTAGCAGGGGCGCGCAGTGGGCCGGAATCGGGAGCGGGGCTCGCCGGGAAATCCCGTCGCTCATTCCGTGTCCGGCGCCTTTCGCGGCGTGGCCGTGATGCCGACGTGGTGGCGCGGAAACTCGCCCGCATCGATCGTCTCGAGATAGCCGTGCCAGGTCGCATAGCCGATCACGGGAAGAATGAACACGAGGCCGAGGAACGCCGTAGCCGCGCCGATGATGAGTCCGAGGACGATCAGCGCCAGCCACAGCATCGTGGCGAACTTGTTGCGCAGCACGGCATTGATCGAGGTCACGATGGCCGTCACGCTGTCGACGTCGCGGTGCATGATCATGGGCAACGAGAATGCGCTGGCCGAGAACGTGAGGGCGGCGAATACGGCGCCGACGGCCGTGCCGACGCCCAGGTAGATCGTCAGGTCCCGCAACTCCGGGCTGCCGTCGCTCGGGAAAAAAACGCTGACCATGGTGCCGGCGCGTGCCCAGACCAGGAATATCACCATGAGGACGATCGCGAACACCATCTCGTTGCCGACGTGCCGCTTGAGCGCGGCGCGCAGGCTGCGGGCGAGCAGCGGGCGTTCGCCGCGCTCGAGCTGTGCGCTGATCGCGTACAGGCCGATGCAGGTAAGCGGCGCGAGAAACACGAAGCCGCCGAGCATCGCGAGCATGAGCCAGATGCTGCCGTATGACCATGCCAGTATCGACACGAGTGCCATGATGACGGCCATGAAGATGCCGTACGCCAGGCTCTGGCCGGGCGCGTGCCTGTAATCATCGATGCCGCTCCTGATCCAGCCGATTGCCGCGAACGGAGACAGGTCGCGGCACGGCGCGACGAACGGCATCTTGCTGCGGTCGAACGTGTCGTCCGGCTCGTCTGTCATACGAGTCCTCCGCTCTCGTCGCAGCGGGCTTTTGCACAGGCTGAAATGGTATACACGGGCGAGCGGCCGTTGTAATGCCGTTGATTATACGTACCGCGGCAGAGGTGGACCTCGGGCGTGAAGCTCGTCCGGGCAGGTGCGAGACGGTCAGCCGCGAGCGTCGACGTCCACCTTCGGGCTGTCGGCGAGCAGGCTCGCGTAGTGGCTGCGGATAGTGCCGAGATCGATGCTGTTCAGGTAGGACGAATACGCGAGGTAGCTGAGCAGGAAGCGGCGGTCGGCGGCCCATGGCGGCACGAACTCGGGGAGCCGGCAGAGCCCCGCTGCGGCGAGTTCGCAGAGTACCGGGATGTCCTCGATGTCGAGCTTGCCGCAGAACAAGAGCTGCAGGCAGTCCGAGCGGCCGGTACTGACGAGAGCGCGCAGGATGTTGTGCACGCGCAGCAGCCCGTCGAGGTACACGATGTCCTTGGTAAACGGCGTACCGCCGCCGACCACGCCGCCCCGGAACACGCGGCGTGCGTTTTCGAAGGCCTGCTCGGCATCGGGCACGCGCTCCGCGAAATAGCGGAATACGTCGACGAAGTCGGCGCCGTCGATGGCCATTTGAGTAGCCACGATGCGATCGGCAAGGCGGCGGAAGCGGTCGATGTCCATCGAGCCGGTAATGAACTCGGCGAACACGGCGAGGCCTTCCTGGGTTTTCGTCGATCGCGGATGGCTGGCGCCGAGTATTTTCAAGTCGGGCTGTGCGAGGCCGTTCAGCGACGTGGCGACGTGCACGTACGCTTCGTGATGGATCAGCTGCAGTATGTCCTTGTCCGTGAAACAGGCGCCGCGGCGGATGCGGATACGCCTGGGCCCGGCCAGCGCGTTCGCCGACAATTCGTCGACGACCATGACCTCGGGAGCCCGGTCGCCGAAAAGCTTGCGGGCGGCCGACGCCATGCGCTCGGCGACGTAATCGGACAGGTAGCACGCCGGCGACGGTGCGCCGACGTCGATGTGGCTGATGCGGTCGAACAACTCGTTGAACCGGCTCGCGAGATCGAGCGGCGTGGATTTTTCGTCGCGCAGAACGTCGGTCGGGGCGCCGTAGAGCGACCGTGAATGTTCGAGGAACTCGGGCGTGCCGCACGCGGCGAGCATCCGGGCGCTGGTCTCGATTCCCCCGGCGATGTCGGCGAGCCAGGCATCGATCGAATTGCCGTCATGAATGCGACGACGCGCATCGGCCAGCCGCCCGAGCGTCGGCGCCGGATCGAAAGGCGGGTACTCGATGGCCGGCAGCCGGTAGGCCGAATTCTTCAGGAATTGCTCGCGATGGCTCTGCGGCCAGGCCAGGTGCGACAGGATGTGAACGGTCTGCGCCGCCTCGTACAGCAGGCCGGACGCCTCGCCGATTCGTTCCCTTTCCTTGCGGACATTCATTGCGTTCGCCTGCGGGTCGCGCCGGCCGCGGTCGGTCGCCTCACATCGGGCCTCGAAACGCGGCATTGGAGTCGGTGGATTCTCACCGAATCGACGCAACGCGGCAATAACCGGGGTTTGCGGGACTGCCCGACCGGATGGATCAGGTATCCGCGAGCGGGCGCATTGACCTGCGTCGATGCCGTTCGTTGCCTCCGCTGCCTGCCCGGCAGTCCGGCTAACTGGGGCGGCGGCGAGGCCGCGAGACCTTGCGAGTGACCGGAGCCAGCACATATGACATAAAGCGCGACTGAGTCCGCCGCTATCGCCACTATCCCAATTTCCGCGGTCAGCTCGAGCAAACTTGATGACTGCGGCGACATAAATGGCTAAAATCCCACCACGAACAAGAATAACGGTCGTCTGACCCCGCCTGCTGCGATTCCCGCAAGGCAGGGGCCGGCGCAAACCGCGAACCTACATCGAACACGTTTGGCAAAATAAGAAGCAGGCAATTATGCGGAGCGACCAGCACGGTTTTACATTGATCGAACTCATGATCGTCGTAACGATTATCGGCACGATTGCGGCAATAGCCGTTCCCGCCTACCAGGACTACACGATCCGGTCCCAGATAGCCGAGGGCCTGACTCTCTCGTCCGCTACGAAAGCGGCCGTCAGCGAGTACTTCATGGCGCGCGGCACATGGGCGCCCAACAACGAGACGGCCGGCGTGGCCGGTAAGCTCGATATATCCGGCAAGTACACGAAATCCGTCGACGTCGACGACAACGTCATAGAAATCATTTTCGGCAACGATGCCCACGCGTCGATCGCCAACCAGATGATCCACCTCGAGGCCTTCGAAAACGCGGGCAGTGTTACCTGGACGTGCAGCAGTAACGGCACGATTCCGCCCAAGCGACTGCCGGCTGCCTGCCGATAGCAGTTTTCGTCGATCATTGTCGCCGGCTTCGAGCCGGCGAACCGTCATGCGTTTTTCGGTTTGGTACCGTATCCTCGAATCAATGACTGTGGCGCGGAAAGCGGACCCCGGCAATTAAGCAATGCGCACCACGACCGTGCGGGCGATGAAATCGTGCAGCGCCCTGCGCCTGGCATTGAACAGCATGGTAAGGATTTCCGCGAGCGACCAGGCGAGTTGTGCCAGCGCTGCCGCGTAAACGGCAGCGGCCGCTACGCCGGACAAACTGGCGTCTTCTGGCGGCATGCCGAAAAGGGCAAGATAGGCCAGCGACGCGATCATCGAGCACACGGGCACGATGTCTCTCATGATCGCCTGCCCGGTCGAGATGCCCGATTCCTCCGATTCATGCATCACCCTGACGCCGGTTATCATTTTTCCGACGGTCTGACCGAATGCTGCGTGCATCGCGATGTAGTACGTCAGGGCGAGCGCTTGCAGGAAGTGGCTCAGATAGGGATCGGGACGCTTCTCGACGATGCCGGCCGATTGCAGCCCGAGGACCAGTAACAGGATCGGTATGCCGACGACGAAGCCGTCGAAAAAGAGTGCCCAGAAGCGGCGCCAGAACGTGCGGTAGCGATTGTCTGCGGTGATCTCCTCGCGCCGGCTTACGGAGAACCCGCCGCGCTCATTTATTTGTGCAATGAGTCGCGCCGCGTATTCGGGGTTCTTTTCCCGGTCCAGCGCGAAATAACAGTCCTCGAGTTCCAAAACGGACGCGGGTTCCCGGGAGGCGATCTCTTTCGTCAGAGCCTCGTGCACGTGCGGCACCAGGTCGGCGCGAATGAAATTGAGGACCTGGTAGAGCTCGAGAAGGCTGTAGTTTTCGTACTGCGGAATTTCGACCAATGACTGGCTCTCTCGAAAAGGGTACGGCGCGACGAACCGCAGGCTAGGGAGGCTCTGATTAATTCGCGTCGCACACGACGAATGGTAGTCGGGCAAGGTAAGGCGCGAGGAGCGACGT
>JBFISV010000203.1:0-4996 GCA_041608415.1 Woeseiaceae bacterium | reverse complement strand
GTGCGGACGACCTGCAACCCGCGATCCGCCTCCTCGCGCAAGCGGGACTGCCGACCGACGACCTCTCGGTCGAGCGGCTCGCACTCGTTGCGCATGAGGACGGCCGGCTCGTCGGCGCCATCGGCCTCGAATCCTTCGGCGCGACCGGCCTGCTGCGTTCGCTCGTCGTCGACCCCGGCCAGCGGGCGGGCGGCCTCGGAAGGCGGCTCGTTGCGGCGCTCGAGGAACTGGCCGCCGGCAAGGGTGTGCGCGAGCTCTGGCTGCTCACGATCGACGCCGATCGCTACTTCGAGAAACTCGGGTATACGTGCGAACCGCGCACGGCGGTACCGGCGGCGATTGCGTCCACCGAGGAGTTCTCGAGCCTGTGCCCCGGCGATGCCGTGCTGATGCGGAAGGAATTGCGAAGCTAGCGGTCGCGCTTCCAGAGCACCTCGGTCCCCGATTCGGCGCGCGCGAGCACGCGCGCGAGCACGAACAAGAGGTCCGACAGCCGGTTCAGGTAGCGTATCGTCTCGGGGCGAATCGCTTCGTTGCCGGCGAGCGTATTGACGCGCCGCTCGGCCCGGCGCACGACGGTGCGCGCAACGTGGCAGGCCGCCGCTGCGGGCCCGCCGCCCGGCAGGATGAAGTCCTTGAGCGGTGGCAGGTCTTCGTTGAACCCGTCGAGCTCGTTTTCCAGTCGTTCGACGAAATCCGCAGTGACCGCACTGTGGCCCGGTATGCAGAGTTCGCCGCCGAGTTCGAACAGGTCGTGCTGTATTTCCGTGAGGCACGCGCGGATATTCTCGGGCACGGATTCGACGGCGAGCACGGCGCCGATGGCGCTGTTCGCCTCGTCGACGGTGCCATAAGCCTCGACCCGTGCGCTGTCCTTCGCGACGCGGCTGCCGTCGCCGAGACCGGTCGTGCCGTCGTCGCCCGTTCGTGTGTAGATCTTGCTCAGCCGGTTACCCATTCATCACCCGTTAACCCCCGCGAATTATCCATGCATTAGCCGATAAAGGCCCGCCGCGTCGGCGCAAGGCTTCAATCTAATCCCGGCGGTACCTGAGTTCCACAAAAACGCTGCGTTCCTGCATGCGGAAGTTCGCCGCGGTCTGGTATTCCTCGTCGAGCAGGTTCTCGACGCGCGCATTGAGCTGCCACGCTTTGCCGAGCTTCACCTGTCCGGTCAGGTTGGCCACGACGTAGCTGCCGAGCTTCGTCGCGCCGAAGTCCTCGCGGTCGCCGATGGCGAGCAAGGCGATACCCAGGCGGTGCTCGCCGATGTCCTGTGTGTACTTCACACTCGCGCTCCGCTCGGCGCGGCGCAACAGGCGTGCGCCCGTAATCGCGTTGTCGGCCCGCTGGCGGGTCAGCTCGCTGCGCAGCGTGAAACTGTCGCCGCGGTATTCGTAAGCGAGCTCGGCGCCGCGTATCTCGGCCTTGTCGACATTGACGAGCGAGAACGTCGCGAGGTCGAACTCGATGAGGTTCTCGAGGTCGTTGGCATAGAGCTCGACGGCCACGCGATGACGATTCCCGGCGGCATAGCGCAAGCCGACGCGGGCGTTGTCCGATAGCTCGGGCTCGAGCTCGGGATTGCCGCCGAAGCCGAAACGGTCGCTCGCGTCGGGACTGCGAAAGGCGTGGCCGAGCCCCGCGGACAGCGTCCAGTCCGTGTGCAGGTCGAAGGCATACTCCGCATTCCAGGTCGTCTCGTTACCGAACGTCTCGTGGTCGGTCCGGCGCAGCGCGAGGAAAGCGTGATGGCGGCCGGCGTCGATCTGATCCTGGACGAACACGGCGCGCACGTTCGTGTCCTCGTCGAAGCCCGATCCGAACGACAGCGACGATGCGTCTTCGTCGACGTAATACAGGCCGCCCGTGACGGTGTGCCGGTCGAGTGCGTAGGTGTACTGCCAGTCGAGCGTGAGCCGATCGGAGTCGACGAAGTCCGGCGACTGCCCCTGGCGCACCCGGTCGCCGACGCGCGAGACGATCAGTTTGCTCGTGGCACGGTCCGAGAAGCCCGTGTCGACCTGCAGCGCCGTCGCGGTATTCTCGTATTCCTGGTCGAGTGGATTGAGGAAGAAGTCGAGGTACTCGACATCGCCTACCGCGCGCCAGTGCCGCAAACCGACTTCTGTAACGCCGAACGCGCGCGATGCGAAGACGTTGATCGAGACATTGTCGTAGCCGCGTTCGAGATCGGATTCGACGCGTGGCGCGAAGCCGTCGGTCCGCTGCCAGTCGAGCGTCGCGCCCGCTTGGCCGAGTGCACCCGTCCCGCCGGCCGATATGCTGCCCGCCCGCGTATCGAAACTGCCGCCGGCGAGCCCGGCTTCGAGGTAAGGACTGTCTGCCTCGCGCGTGATGATGTTGATCACGCCGCCGATCGCGTCCGTGCCGAACAGGGACGACCGTGCGCCGCGCACGATCTCGACGCGCTCGATCATGCCGGGTGCGATGTGCTGGAATGCGGCGCCGCCGATCGTGCCCGGGTTGATGCGCACGCCGTCGACGAGCACGAGCGTGTGGTTGCTCTCGGTCCCGTGCATGAATACCGAGGTGGCCTGGCCCGGCCCGCCGTTGCGGCCGATGTCGATGCCCGCCTCGAAGCGCAACAGCTCGGCAAGGTCGGTCGCCATCGACAGCTCGATGTCATCGCGCGTGATGACGCGAATCGGCACGATCGCGTCGTCGATCGACATCTCGTTGCGCGTTGCCGTGACGACGATCGTATCGCTTGCCGAGATATCGGTCGCCGTGGCCGGCGATACGAGCAGAGCCGCCAAAATCGCGAAGCCTGCCTGGAAAAGGGCGCTGTCTGTTTTCATGGTCTCCCCGGTGCGTGCCGCCCGCACGCGATATTCTTTTGTCGGTGAGCCGTGTCGGGAGTGGTGGGGAGACCGGTAACGCATCACCCGAACCTGCGCCCGCCGCGCGGCTCGTCTGCACATCGGGCCGGTCTCCGGGCTTACGAGCGGATGACTCCTGTCCTGCCGCCTTCCCGGGAGTCCGAAGACTCGCAGTGGCTCCACGCGATGCTTCGCGCGGGGGGCAGGATTTGACTCGATCACCGTTGCGGGGGCAGCGCCGGACTGGCAGCGAAGAGCATGCGACACCGGCTTCCCGTTCACCTGGATTTGCCAATCCAGGTTCACCTGATGAGTCGCACACAGTAGGCAGCGCGTCTGCCACTGTCAAGGCGCGGTTGCGGCGGCATACGCCCGTCTTGTGTCGCGACGATTAAGCCGCCATAGTGCAGCGCTTGCGCCCGCACTGGATAGATTCTTGGAATCGTTCGATCAATCGCAGGCTTCGCCGTTTCTCGCCATTGCGCTCGAAGCCGCGAAGAGCGCCGCCGACATCAGCCGCGCCTACTACCGCGGCAATTTCACCGTGGCGACCAAGGCCGACAGGACGCCCGTCACGCAGGCGGACCTCGAGTGCGAGCAGGCGATAAAGAGCCGCATACTCGCGCGGTTTCCCGGGCACGGTTTCTACGGCGAGGAGACCGGCACGACCAACGAGCAAGCGGACTACCTGTGGCTCGTCGATCCGATCGACGGCACGAAAGGCTTCGTGCGCGGTTATCCGTTCTTTTCCACGCAGATTGCGCTGCTGCACGACAACGAAATCATCCTCGGCGTGTCGTGCGCGACGATGATGGACGAGCTCGCGTGGGCCGAAAAAGGCAAGGGTGCCTGGCTGAACGGCGAACGGCTCGGCGTCAGCGACATCGACGACCCCGATCGCGCCGCGGTTTCGACGGGCAACCTCAAGTCGCTCGCGACGACGGACGGCTGGCGGCGCCTCGGTGACATCGTCGCGCGGGCCGACAGGATCCGCGGCTACGGCGACTTTTACCACTACCACCTGCTCGCGTCGGGAAAGATCGAGGCCGTTATCGAGTCCGACGTGAACATCCTCGACGTTGCGGCCGTGGCCGTCATCGTGGGCGAGGCCGGCGGCGTGTTCACGGATCTCAACGGCAATCCGCCCGGCCTCGACATGCGCTCGGTGCTGGCCGCGAATCCGGCGCTGCACGCGCACTACCTGGAGAGGCTCGAAGGATTTACGGCTTAGGCGCTGCCGACCGCGACGAACAATCGCTGCGATCGCCAGGCTACCGACTCGATGCGTGTGCCGTACAGCGCCTCGAGACGGGACTCGCTCAACACCTCGTCGGGCGTGCCGCACTCCCAGCGCCCGTCGCCGAACAGCAGCAGGCAGCGATCGGCGAAACGCACCGCGAGATTCACGTCGTGCAGGCTTGCGACGACGGCGGCGCCATTATCGGCCGCGGCGCGAAACACGTCGAGAACGTCGAGCTGGTGCTGCGGGTCGAGGTGGTTCGTCGGCTCGTCGAGCAAATAGACGCGCGGCGACTGGGCGAGGATCTGCGCGACAGCGAGCCGCCGGCGCTCGCCGCCGGACAGCGTCAACACGTCACGCGTCGCGAGCTCGGCGATGTCCATCTGTTGCAGCGCGGCCAACGCGATGTCCCGGTCACGCGCGGATTCCCAGTGCCAGCGGGGAATGTGGGGATGACGGCCGATCAGCGCGGTGTCGAGCACCGTTGCCGGAAAAATGTCGTCGACGGACTGCGGCAACAGTGCGAGCCGCCTCGCGACGGCCGACCGCGGCAGCGACACTATGTCATCGCCCTCGAGCAGCACGCGGCCGCCTGCGGCGCGCCGCAGTCCGGCCATTGTCAGCATTGAGAGCGTCTTGCCCGTACCGTTCGGGCCCAGGATCGCCAGGAATTCGCCGCGATCGATGCGAAAGTCCAGCGCATCGACGAGGATCCGGCCCGGCACGCTCACGCGGAGCCCGGCCACTGCAATCGGCGCGTGGTTTTCATTCGGCATCAGCCGATCTTACGCGCGAACTCGCGAAATTTCCGGGCCGGCACGCGCAGCGGAAGTTCCGCTCAGTCGGACAGTCCGATCTCGCGCGCGGTGAGCGCGCCGATCACGGCGAAGCTCAGGTTGCGCGGAATGACGGC
>JBFISV010000202.1:0-5035 GCA_041608415.1 Woeseiaceae bacterium | reverse complement strand
CTGGTGCTCGCAACCGAAGCGACAGTCAGGCTCGGCGCCTACACGCGCGCCATCGCAGCGCGCGACCCGGCGGCCCGGGTTCGCGAACTGGCCTGCGAAATGCTTGTTGCGCTCGCCGAAGAGGGCTGGACTGACGGCGAACTCGCGATTGCCATCGTCAGCCGCTACCTCGACGAACTCGATGCGCGCGACGCACGACCCGACTGCGTCATCCTGGGCTGCACCCATTTCCCGCTGCTGAGAGGGCCGATCGCGGCCGCATTCGATGCCCGCGAGACGCTGGTCACCATCGTCGATTCGGCCAACACGACCGCGATCGCGGCCGGGGCGATGCTCGACGATCTCGAGATTCGCAACGCCCAGACGGGCGCCGGCCGGCTGCGGCTGCTGGCGACCGACGGCGCGCAGCGCTTCGCGCGGGTCGGCGGCCGGTTTCTCGGTGCCGACCTCGATGCCGGCGACGTGACGCTCGTGGACTTGTAACGGCGATTCCGTATCCGGACGGTATACTTGCCGACCGGTTTGTTGCGATCGACTTTAAAGAGGGGTTGCCTGAATGACTCGATGCCTGGTTCTCCCGGCCGCGCTGCTCGCGGTGTCGGTTCTCCCGTCCTGCACACAGGACGTCCCGCCCGATACGCAGGAAGCGGCGCGCGAGGTGCTCGACCCGCGCCCGGAAATTTATGCCGAGTTCACGCTGACCGCGGACCTGAGCGCGCTCAGCGCGGACCAGCGCAAGATGATCGGCCTGCTCATCGATGCGTCGGTGATCATGGACGACCTGTTCTGGCGGCAGGCGTACGGTGACAATTACAAGGTCTGGCTCGCGTCGCTCGACGTCGGCGACACGCGCCGATTTGCGGAACTGAATTACGGTCCGTGGGACCGCCTGGACGATGACAAGCCGTTCATCGAGGGCGTCGGGCCCAAGCCGCTGGGTGCCAATTTCTATCCGCCGGACATGAGCAAGGAAGAGTTCGAAGCCGCGTACCTGCCCGGCAAGGCCGGGCTGTACTCGCTCGTGCGCCGCAATCGGGAAGGGGAACTGGTACTGGTTCCCTACCACATCGCCTACGCCGAAGAACTCAAAGAGGCCGCATCGATCCTGCGCGAGGCGGCCGGCCTGGCGGACAGCGCCGAGTTTGCGACCTATCTGAAACTCCGTGCGGCGGCACTCGTCAGCGACGACTTCCAGACCAGCGACCTGTACTGGTTGGACGTCAAGGACAACGATATCGACGTCGTAATCGGCCCCATCGAAACCTATGAGGACCGGCTGTTCGGATATCGCGCGGCGTACGAATCGTACGTCCTGATCAAGGATCGCGAGTGGAGCGAGCGCCTCAGCCGATACGCGGAATTCCTGCCGCGGCTGCAGAAAGGGCTGCCGGTGCCGGACGCCTACAAGCAGGAAACGCCGGGGACCGATTCGGACCTCAATGCCTACGACGCGGTCTATTACGCGGGCCACTCGAATGCGGGCTCGAAAACGATCGCAATCAATCTGCCCAACGACGAGGAAGTGCAGCTGTTGAAAGGCACACGCCGGCTGCAGCTCAAGAATGCCATGCAGGCGAAATTCGACAAGATCCTCGAGCCTATCGCCGACGTCCTGGTCGACGATGCACAGCACCATCACGTCACGTTCGATGCGTTTTTCGCGAACACGATGTTTCACGAAGTCGCGCACGGCCTCGGCATCAAGAACACGATCAATGGCCGGGGCACCGTGCGCGAATCCCTGCGGGAGGTCGCGTCGAGCATGGAAGAGGGCAAGGCCGACATCCTGGGGCTTTACATGATCAACGAACTTCATGAGGCTGGCGAACTCGGCGAAACCAGCATCAGGGATTACTACGTGACCTTCATGGCCGGCATATTTCGATCGATACGGTTCGGCGCGAGCAGCGCCCACGGCAAGGCGAACATGGTGCGCTTCAATTTCTTCAACGAACAAGGCGCGTTCGCTCGTGATGCGAGGACCGGCAAGTACCGCGTCGAATTCGATGCGATGCAAAGCGCCATGGCGGAGCTGTCCCGGCTGCTGCTGACCCTGCAGGGTGACGGCGACTACGATGGCGCAGTCGAACTGACGGATACCAAGGGCGTCATAGGGCCGCAGCTGCAGGCCGATCTCGACCGCCTGACGCAGGCGAATATTCCGGTCGACATAAGGTTTCGCCAGGGTGCCGGCGAACTGGGCCTGTACTGATTCCCGATCGAACTTGCTGACGGCCGCGCGGCGAGCCAACGGGAGACGAACATGAGACTGGCGTCAATCGCTGCCACGATCGCATGGCTCGTGTTGACGGGCTGCGGAGGGGGCGAACAGCAGGACCGGGAACCGGTACGCGAAGCCTGGTCCGACTTCGCCGCGGGCGTCATCGATGAGTACTACCGGCGCAATCCCGAAAGCGCAGTGGACGCCGGCCTGCATCAGTACGACGGCAAAGCGACGGATCTGAGCCCGGAGGCGATCGCGGACTACACCGCGTGGCTCGACGACGTGATCTCGGAGGCTTCCGCGTACGGCACGCTCACAGGACTCGACGCATTCGAGCGTGACTACCTGCTGAACGCAATGAGAAGCCGCTTGTTCATGCTGCGTAAAACGAATTTCCTGCAGACCAACCCGGTGTTTTATGCCGGTCTCTTCGGCTTCAGCGTTTATGTCGATCGCGATTACGCGCCACTCGACGTACGCATGCGCGCGTACACGCAGTATGTTTCGAAGCTGCCGCGCATGCTCGAGCAGATGCGCGCCAACCTGCGGCCACCGTTGCCTGCGCCGTATGTCGACGTCGGCCGGGGAATCTATTCCGGCCTCGCGGATTATCTTGAAAACACCGTGCCGGGCTTGTTTGCCGCCGTCGGGGACGAGCAGCTCGAACGGCAGTTTCAAGCGGCCAATTCGGCCGCCGCCGCCGCGGTTCGGCGCACGGCGGACTGGCTCGCAAGTCTCGCTGCGACCGCGACTGACGACTACGCGCTCGGCGAACGGCGCTTCCTCGAAATGCTGCGCGACACCGAGGGCGTCGACGTGACGCTCGAGGAATTGAAGACGGCAGGCGCCAGGGACCTCGAGCGAAACCTCGATGCTCTCAACGAAGCGTGCGCCGAGTTCGCTCCGGGAGAGAGCACGAAGGACTGCGTGCTCGAGGTGCAGAGTCGCAAACCTCCCGAAGGCGCCGTCGCGGGCGCCGCGCGACAATTGCCCGGACTGAAACGGTTCCTGATCGACAACGATATCGTCTCGATTCCGGGCACCGAGGATGCTCTGGTCGACGAGGCGCCACCGCACCGGCGCTTCAACGCGGCGTACATCGACATTCCGGGCCCGTTCGAGAAGGGGCTGCCGTCCGTCTACTACATCGCGCCGCCGGACCCCGCCTGGAGCGAGCGGGATCAGCTGGCCTATATCCCGGGCGAGACGGACCTGCTGGCGATTTCGGTGCACGAGGTGTGGCCCGGCCATTTCCTGCATTTCCTGCACGCGAATCGCGCCGGCATCGACGTCGGCCGTCATTTCAGCACCTACACCTTCACCGAGGGCTGGGCGCATTACACCGAACAGATGATGGTCGATGCCGGGCTCGGCGACGGCGACCCGGAGATACGGATCGGTCAGTTGCTCAACGCCTTGTTGCGCAACGTGCGCTATCTGTCGGCCATCGGCCTGCACGCCGAGGGCATGACCGTCGAAGAGAGCCAGGCGATGTTCGAAGAACGTGCGTTTCAGGACTTCGGCAATGCGATGCAGCAGGCAAACCGCGGCACCTACGATCCCGGCTACCTGAACTACACGCTCGGCAAGCTCATGATCAGCAAGCTGCGCGACGACTGGACCGCCGGCCGCGGTGGTCGCGAAGCCTGGGGTCGGTTTCACGACGAATTCCTGAACTACGGTTCGCCGCCGATACCACTCGTGCGCCGCCAGATGCTCGGCGACGATTTCGCAGGCAACGACGCCCTCCTGCCCGACTGAGCTGAGCGAAGCGCGCAGGCAGGGCTCGAGACGGGCCGTGGCGCCCGCCGCCGCGGCGTCGAGTGCGCCTTCGATGCGGCCGCGGGTACGAAGCCACGGTTTTTTTCAGGCGACGGTTCGGCAGTAAACCGCGATCAGAGCAGATCCCGCTTGTCGATCCAGGGTACGTGGTTGCCGGTCAGGCTCGAAAAATAGATTGCACCCCGCGTCTCCACGGCACCGGTCAACATCGGGTATCTCGCCGCCGGGTCGTGCAGGTACATGAGGACCTCGCCGTCACCGTCGATGGCGAACACGTGAGACGACGGCACCGGGCTCGGCCGGAGAAACGGCGGCAGGCGTTGCGCGACTTTGCGCGCGAACGGGCGCGACGAGTAGTCGTCGAGGAACCGGTTGCGCGGCGCAACGAGGCCGATCCAGAAACGGCCGTTGAGGCCCGGATTGATGTTGTCGGGAAACCCCGGAAGGTTGTCGACGATGACTTCCACGCTGCCGGCGGCCGGTCCGGACAGCCAGTATTTCAGGATGCGGTAATTGCCGGTTTCGGCGATCAGCAGGAACGTCTGATCGTCGCTGATCGCAATGCCGTTGGGAAAGTCCAGGTCCTTCAGGAGAACGCGCGCGGTGTCTGTCGCCGGTCGATATTCCACGACGAGACCGTTGCCGCCATGTTCGAGGATATCGAGCAGGCTGCCCGAGAGCGTGCCGCCGTACTCTTTTGCGCCGAACTTGGTCGACGCTTCGGTCAGGTAGATGGTGCCGTCGTCCGCTACGGCCAGGTCGTCCGCGTAGACGAGCGGCTTGTCGTTCACGGCGGTCAGGATATCGCTGACCGCGCCGTCGAGCCCGATACGCTGCACGCCGACGTGCGCGTTCGCGACCAGCAGCGAACCGTCATTTGCAACCTCGATGCCGAGCGGCCGGCCCGCCGTTGTCGCGATGACGTCGACCGCGCCACCGCGTGGAGAAATCCTGAGGATCGCGCCGTCCTCGCTGGTCGCGTACAGATGGCCGTCCGGACCGACGGCGACGTCCTCGGGCCCGGCGTGT
>JBFISV010000201.1:0-5052 GCA_041608415.1 Woeseiaceae bacterium | reverse complement strand
GACCGGCGAGTACGCAAGCACAAGGAAAAGCTCGTTGACCACCATGCAAAAGACACACCGAAGCGAAAGTTCGTCTGATCGCGCGCTCAATCCGGACCGCATGCCGGTCAATTTCCTTTCGATCGGCCAGCGGTCCGGCGAATAGCCGCACATTCCCGAAGCCCACTCATGCTCACACTCGACGAGATCATCAAACCCGACAGTGTGCTGTGCAACGCGCATGCACGAAGCGAAAAACATTGCCTCGAAATCCTCAGCGAGCTGCTCGTTCGACCGCTTGCGGACACGCCCGCTGACGATATTTTCGAGAGCCTGATCGAGCGAGAGCGTCTCGGATGCACCGGCCTCAGCGCGGGCGTCGCGTTTCCGCACTGCCGCGTCGACGGCCTGCAACAAAGTCATGCCGCCCTGATCAAACTGTCGGAGGCGGTGGACTTCGACGCCGATGACGGTGAGCCCGTCGATCTCGTCTTCGGTCTGCTGGTGCCGCAGGAGGTCAACGACAGCCACCATGCCGACATCAGCGCGATCAGCGCCATTCTTGGCGATTACAAGTTGCGCGCGTCACTGCGCAAGTGCAATACGAGCAAGGAGTTGTACAGCACGCTGCTCGCCGCATGCAACGTCGCCGTGCCGCAGGACGCGCAAGCTGCACAGGGTAACTGACGCTGGCCCATTCTCCATCCGGGGTTGATCGATGGCGAAACAAAATCGTTTGATCATCGTCAGCGGCCTGTCCGGCTCGGGCAAGTCGATTGCGCTGCACGTTCTGGAGGATCTGGGCTACTACTGTATCGACAACCTCCCGGCGTCCTTGCTGAAGGCCGCGGTCGACGAAGTCACCGCCGGCAGGGGCAAGAAAAATTCCATGGTTGCCGTTGGCATCGACGCGCGCAACCGGCGCAGCGACCTCGAGGAGCTGCCGAAACTGATCATGGAATTTCGCGGTCGCGACATCATGACGGACGTTTTGTTTCTGCTCGCCGACGACGAGATCCTGCTCAAGCGTTACAGCGAATCGCGACGGCGACACCCGCTGTCCGAGCAGGGCTCGGCGCTGCGCGCCGCGATCGACTCCGAGCGGGAAATGTTGACCGAAGTCATCAACTCAGCGGATCTCATAATCGACACTACGCGCACGAGCATCTACGAACTCGCGGATGTAATTCGGGAGCGTGTGGACAGGCGCACGACCGATTCCATGTCGGTCCTGATCCAGTCATTCGGATTCAAGTACGGTATCCCCGCCGACGCCGATTTCGTTTTCGATCTGCGCAGCCTCCCCAATCCCTATTGGACCGTCGAGCTTCGCGGTCTCACGGGGCTCGACAAGGATGTCTCCGAGTTTCTCGATTCTCACGAGAAATTCGTGGCAATGTACGATGACGTGCTGGCTTTTCTCGTGCGCTGGATACCCGAATACAAGGGCGCCCACCGCGGTTACCTGACGGTCGCGATCGGCTGCACGGGCGGCCAGCATCGCTCCGTCTACATGGTCGAAAAACTCGCAAAGGCATTGCGAGACCGTAACGAACCGGTCAGCACGCGGCATAACGAGCTACGCAACAAACCCTGAGCGGTTCATCGCCTGATGGAAGACCGACAGCATACGCAGGCCAATCTGGCCAGACTCCGCGAGCAGCTGGAGAGCGGACGTATGCGGTCGGCACGTCTCATCGTAAACAGCCTGCGCCCGGGAGAGATCGCCCGGCTGCTCGAATCCCTGCCGCGTCCACAGCGCGCGCTCCTCTGGGACATGGTAGCGACGGAGGAGGAAGGCGACATTCTCGTCGAAGTCGCCGAGGAAGTCCGCGATGACCTGATCAGCGGCATGCCAACAGGCGAGCTGATCGTCGCACTGGACGGCATGCAGATCGACGACCTTGCGGATCTGCTTGCCGATCTTCCCGAAGCGGTCACCCGCGAGGTCATCCAGTCCTTAGACAAGCAAGACCAGGAACGCCTCGAACAGGTGTTGTCGTACGACGAAGACAGCGCCGGCGGCCTGATGAACATCGATATCGTGACGGTGCGTCCCGACGTCACGCTGGAAGTCGTGGCGCGTTACCTGCGCGCACGCGGGGAAATGACAGATGGAACCGATGCGATCTTCGTTGTGGATCGCGACAATAAATATTGCGGCTCGCTGTTCCTGTCGCGCTTGCTGACAGGCAACGCCGACGCGGTGGTTGCAAGCGTGATGTCGACCGACGTCAGCCCGATCCCGGCGGACGCTTCCTCGGCTCAGGTCGTCTGGGAATTCGAAGACCGGGACCTGTTGTCGGCACCCGTCGTCGACGACGATTATCGTGTCGTCGGTCGAATCACGGTGGACGACGTCGTCGACGTCATCCGCGACGAGGCGGAACACTCGCTCATGGGTGCCGCCGGTCTCGACGAAGAGGACGACATGTTTGCGCCCGTGGTCTACAGCGCGACCCGCCGGGCGGTCTGGCTCGGAGTCAACCTGCTGACGGCGTTTCTCGCCGCCGCGGTCGTCGATTTGTTTCAGACGACGATCGACAAAATTGTACTGCTCGCGGTCCTGATGCCGGTCGTGCCCAGCATGGGCGGAGTGGCCGGCACGCAGTCGCTGACGATCATCACGCGCGCGATCGCACTCGGTCGAATCGACCGCACGAATGCGCGGCGCATGCTGCGCAAGGAACTCGCGGTCGGGCTGTTGAACGGACTGGTGTGGGCAGTGATCGTCGCCGCGGCAACCTATCTCTGGTTCGGCGACTGGCGCATCGGCGGCGTCATAGCGGCCGCCATGATCATCAACCTGTTCGTCGCTGCATTGGCCGGCTTCTCGATCCCGCTCGGCTTGCGGCGCCTGGGCATCGACCCCGCACTGGCCGGCGGAGTCGTCCTGACGACCGTCACCGACGTAATCGGCTACATGGCATTCCTCGGCCTCGGCGCGGCTTTCCTGCTGTCAGCCGGTTAGCCGGCGCTCATCGTCGGCCGACGGCGTTTCGCCGTGCACGGAACTGAGGTCGTGTTTGACCCACGATGGCGCAAACAGCCGCGGCAGTGCATCGCCGCGGATGAACGCGTGTAGCTCGTCCTTGACCTGCATGGCATCGCGGTAACCGAGCTCGATGAGTTCGCGCGTGTAGGATTTTTCGAACAACAGATAGCTCAGCAGGCGGTTCTCGCTCGGGCGATTACCGCTGATGCCGCGCAGCAGCGCCCGGATCGCGAACGGCAAATCGCTGCGATGGCGCTGGGCAACGGTGCGCAGGTCCTCGCTCGGCACGATGACCAGCGTGTCGAGCGGTCGCATTTCCCTGAGGATGCCGCTGCGATGCTCCTCCGGCACGGCATCGATGAGCTGATTGATGCGCGTCATGCGCTCCAGGTCGGAATACAAGCCGTCCATGAACAGGGTATCGAGCATGTAGCCGGCAATCTGCGCGAAGCTCGGATACGGCGGCAGGTCGGAAACATCGGGCTCCTTGTCAGGCACTTCGTTGCGCACGCCGACGACCAGGATGCGATCGGCACCCAGGTGTATCGCCGGGCTCAGCGGTGTGGCCTGGCGCATCGCCCCGTCGCCGAAATACTCGCCACCGATGAACACCGGCGGAAAGATCATGGGCACCGCGATACTCGCCATGAGGTGATCGAGGTGCAGATCCTCGCGCACGCCCACGCGCCGTGTGCGCGACCAGGGCAAATGCTGATCGGTGCCCTGGAAAAAGGTATGTGACTGTGCCGTGCTGTAGCCCGCGGCGGTGACGGCCACGGCATCCAGCCAGCCGCGATCGAGCGCGTCCTGGATGCGTGGGAACCGGACGTTGCGGCTCAACAGCGACCTGAGCGGCGAATTGTCGAGCAGCGAGCGCGGCATACCGACAAGCCCGCCGGTGACCAGCGCGGCGAACCAGTGCAGGCTGCTCCTGAGCATCGTCAGGTGATCGGTTCGATACACGTGGTGGCAGCGAAAATTACCCCAGACCTGCTCCAGCTCGGCGACGGCCATTTTGAAGCGGCGCGCCTTCGCGGCCAGGACGACCGTGTTGATGCTGCCCGCCGACGTTCCGCTGAGCACGGAAAACGGATTGATCGTTCCCTTCGGGACGAGCTCGGCGAGCGCTTTCAGCACACCGACCTGGAAGGCGCCGCGCGCCCCGCCTCCGGGCAGCACAAGGGCTGATTTCATGTTTCGATCGTCTGACGACATACGTAATAACAATAGTTTACAGATTGCCTGTAGGCAGGTCCGTGCACGAGTCGTATTATGGGAACTTCGAATCTGAGAAGCGGCGCGGAATCTCGTCCATGTTCATGACGATCAAATTGTGCCTGACACTGCTGGCCTTGACGATTGCCGTCCCGCGCGCGGACGCAGCCGACCAGCCCGTGGTCGGACAGCCGGCGCCCGAATTCGAGCTTGCGGACCAGGATGGACGTCTGCACGCGCTGGAGGACTATCGCGACAGCTGGGTCGTACTGTATTTCTACCCGAAGGACGAGACGCCGGGCTGCACGACCGAAGCCTGCGAATTCCGCGACAACATATTCGCCTTCCGCAAGATGAATGCGCAGATACTCGGCGTCAGCCTCGACGACGCCGAATCCCACAAATCCTTTGCCGAGAAGCACGGCCTGCCTTTTCCGCTGCTCGCGGATACCGAGGGCGTCGTTGCGGACGCCTATGGCGTAAAGACCAGAAAATTCGGCATGACCGTCGCGAAACGCCAGACATTCCTCATCGGTCCCGATGGCACCCTCGTCAAGCATTACCCATCGGTGCGGCCCGCCACGCACTCGAAGGACGTGCTCGACGACCTCGAAGCATTGAACCGGACGGACCGCGAGACGCAGGAAATTACGACTGTCGACGAGCGCGATTCCGTCACCGGCTGACCGCGCCGGCCTTCGCCGCGCCGCCCGGGCGCGCCCGCGAACCCCAAGACTCGCAGGCCGGTCCGGGTCCGGATACTGCATGAGGGATCGCGAGGGCTGGCGTTTCGTGGTGGATGCAGCGCGCCGGCGTGGAGCGCAAGGGGTAGCCGTAGCTACCGCTTGCGCGAACGGCTAGCG
>JBFISV010000200.1:0-5060 GCA_041608415.1 Woeseiaceae bacterium | reverse complement strand
CACGAGCGCACTCGCGCTCGTCTACACCAAGCACGAGTCGCGCAAGCTGTTCGTCGAACTCGAAGCGCTGACGCACGAGCGTGATCAGCTCAATATCGAGTGGGGACAGCTGCAGATCGAACAAAGTACCTGGGCGACGCATGCTCGCATCGAGCAGGTCGCCAGCGACGACCTGTCGCTCGTCAGGCCCGATGCAACAGACATTTTTGTCATTGAACGGCCATGACCCGCGGCGCAGAGACAAAACAACAAACCGCGAGGCGCTTTACCGGCAGGCTGGCGCTGGTCAGCGTGTTTTTCGGTTGCGTCGCAATTTCACTCGTCGCCCGCGCTGTGCAATTGCAGGTCTTTAACAAGGAATTCCTCAACAAGCAGGCCGACACCCGCCACCTGCGCACCGAACGCATCACGGCACACCGCGGTACGATCACGGACCGCAACGGCGAGCCACTGGCCATCAGCACGCCGGTCGACAGCATCTGGGCAAATCCACGGGAACTCGGACCCGCCGTCGACAGGTTGCCAGAGCTCGCCCGGTTGCTCGGGCTCGACCCACAGCAACTCATGCGCCGGGTCACTCGCAGCATGGACAAGGAATTCCTGTACCTGAAACGCCACCTGAGCCCGGAGCAGGCACAGCAAGTGCTGGCCCTGAAGCTGCCTGGCGTAAACGTGCAGCGCGAATACCGCCGCTACTACCCGGCGGGCGAAGTCGCGGGTCACCTGGTCGGTTTCACCGATATCGACGACGAGGGGCAGGAGGGGCTCGAACTCGCTTTCAACCACTGGCTGTCCGGCGAATCCGGCGCCAAGCGCGTGCTGAAGGACCGCCTCGGACGCTCGGTCGAAAACGTCGAGAGCATTCGGCCGCCGAACCACGGCAAGGACCTGCGCACGAGCATCGACCTGCGCATACAGTACCTTGCCTACCGCACGCTGAAAAAGTCCATTCAGCAGTACAACGCAGAGTCGGGATCCATCGTCATTCTCGACGTGCTGACGGGCGAGATTCTCGCGATCGTCAATCAGCCGACGTACAACCCGAATGATCGTTCCCAGTTTTCTGCGGAGCGCTATCGCAATCGAGCCGTGACCGACATTTTCGAGCCGGGCTCGAGCATCAAGCCGCTCGTCGTCGCCGCGGCGCTCGAGAGCGGTGAGTACCGGCCGAGCAGCATCGTCGACACCGCGCCGGGATTCGTGGTCGTCGGACCGAAAAAAATCGAAGACGGCCGCAACCTCGGGCGAGTCAGCCTGACCACGATTCTCGCGCGCTCGAGCAACGTCGGCGTCACCAAGCTCGCGATGACGCTTGAACCCGACCAGCTCTGGAACACGATGACGGATTTCGGTCTCGGCGCGCTGACGTCGAGCGGCTTCCCGGGCGAGTCGGCCGGGTTGTTGACGCATTTCAGCCACTGGCGCCCGATCAGCCAGGCGACGCTCGCCTACGGCTACGGCGTGTCGGTGACGCCGTTGCAGCTCGCACAGGCCTACTCGGTGCTCGGCGGCGAAGGCGTGTTGCGCCCGGTATCGCTGGTCGCGCTCGACGAGCCGGCCGAGGGTCGCCAGGTCCTTACGCGCCAGACCGCGGCAGCCGTGCGCCGCATGCTCGAAGAAGTCGTGCGCCCGGGCGGCACCGGCACGAAGGCGGCCGTTACCGGTTACCGGGTTGCCGGCAAGACCGGTACCGCCTGGAAATTCGCGGCCGGAGGCTACTCGGAGGACAAGTACATTTCGATTTTCGCGGGCCTGGCGCCTGCCAGCGAACCGCGCCTCGCCGCAGTCGTCGTCATCGACGAGCCGTCCGGAGAGCTGTACTACGGCTCCGACGTCGCCGCCCCCGTGTTCGCCGACGTCATGACCGAATCCCTGCGCCTGCTGGCGATCCCGCCTGATGCCATTCCCGCGCGCGACCCGGGCAGCCTCATGCAGGCAATGAGTCGATGAGCATGCCGGCCGAACATCTGAACCGGCAACCGAACCTTGCAGAGCTGCTGCAGGGCTTTGCCGATGCGCCCCCTGTTCCGGTCACCGGGATATCCTCCGACAGCCGCTCGCTGCAGCGCGGCGACCTGTTTCTAGCGTGCGGCGGCGACAACAGCCACGGGCTGGACTATGTCGGCGATGCACTGACGGCCGGCGTCGCCGCGATCGCCTGGGATGCCGAGACCTCCGACGCGCCGGACGCCGGCATCGGCAAGCCAATGATCGCGGTGCCGGGACTTGCCCGGCATCTCGGCGAAATCGCCAATCGTTTCTACGGCCGCCCGTCAGAGTCGCTGCAGGTCTTCGGCGTGACCGGCACCAACGGCAAGACGACGGTTGCGTGGCTGGCCGCGCAGTGCTGCGAGCGGCTCGGGATTCGCTGCGGTTACCTCGGCACCCTCGGCAGCGGCGTCGGTGAAATCGAGGTCGGCAAAGGCATGACTACGCCGGGCGCGATCGAACTCCACGGCAGGCTGGCCGAATTTCGCGACGCGGGCGCCGCCGCGAGCGCGATCGAGGTGTCGTCGCATGCGCTTGCACAAAACCGCGTCGACGGCGTCGCATTCGACACGGTCATGTTTACGAACCTCAGCCGCGACCATCTCGACTACCACGGCGACATGAAGCGCTACGGTGAGGCCAAGGCGAAGCTGTTTCTCGAGTGCCGCGCGAAGTCGCGCATCATAAATCTCGACACGGACTTCGGAGCCGAGCTGGCCGGCCGCTGCGGGCAGGACGTCATTACGGTGTCGACGCGCTTCGACCGCGTCGCGAACGGGCGGCCCTACGTATTCGTGAGGTCCGTCGTCGCCCGGGACAACGGCTCGCTCGTCCGGGTCTCGAGTTCCTGGGGCGAAGGCGAGATCGAACTGCCGCTGCCCGGGGATTTCAATGTCGCGAACGCGGTGCTCGTGCTCGCTGGAATGCTGAACAAGCGTGTGTCGATCGAGGATGCCTGCGAGGTGCTTGAAGGCACGAGCGCGCCACCCGGGCGCATGCAACGCGTGGGCAATGTCGCCGGATTGCCGGCGGTATACGTCGACTACGTGCATACGCCCGCCGCACTGGAGGGCGCGTTGCGCGCGCTGCGAAGTCATTGCAAGGGCAGGTTGTGGTGCGTGTTCGGCTGTGGCGGTGAGCGCGATGCCGGTAAACGCCCGCAGATGGGCCATGCCGCGGAGCGGCGCGCCGACCACGTCGTGATCACGTCGGACAACCCTCGCGGCGAGGATCCCCAGGCGATTATCGAGGGCATCGTCGCGGGGCTCGAGAAGCCGGCGCGTGCCACGGTGATCGACGATCGCGCTGCCGCGATCGCGTGGACGATCGCCAACGCGGCTGACAATGATGTCGTGTTGCTCGCCGGCAAGGGGCATGAGGATTACCAGCTGCTGGCGGACGGGCGCATCGATTTTTCCGACTTCGCGGCGGCCCGCGCCGCGCTCGATGCGCGCGCACGAGGCGGCGCGTGAACGCCACGCTGTCATTCGCCGCGGAAGCGATGGCAGGCCGGCTGCACGGCGACGACCGCGGCTTTTCGGGCATCAGCACGGATTCGCGCACGATAGCCGCCGACGAATTGTTCGTGGCTCTGTCGGGCCCGAACTTCGACGGCAGCAAGTTCGTCGGTCACGCCGCGGCCAAGAACGCGGCCGGAGCGGTCGTTTCGAGCGTGGTCAGGGACGACATCGCACAAATAGAGGTCGCGGATCCCCGTCTCGCGCTGGGCCGGCTCAGCGCGGCCTGGCGCGACCGGCAATCCGCAATCGTCATCGGCATCACGGGCAGCAACGGCAAGACGACGATGAAGGAAATGGTGGCGGCCTGCCTGTCTGCGGTTGCGCCGACCCTCGCGACCGAGGGCAACCTCAACAACGACATCGGCATGCCGTTGATGATGTCCCGCATCGAGGCGACGCACCGGTACGTGGTCCTGGAGATGGGCGCCAACCATGCCGGCGAGATCGCGTACCTGACCGGTCTCGCGAAACCCGACGTCGTCGCGATTACCAACGCGGGCGCCGCGCATCTCGAGGGTTTCGGCTCAGTCGAGGGCGTAGCGCACGCCAAGGCCGAAATCCTGCTCGGCGAGCCGCGCCCCAAGGTCGCGGTACTGAACGCCGATGACGCGTACTACGATTACTGGCTGTCCCTGGTCGAGGGTGTCGACGTGCTGAGCTTCGGCCTTCGCGACGATGCCGACATTCGCGCCGACCAGGTCGAGGCGGGCAGGGGCAGCACGCACTTTACGATGCACCTGCTCGACACGACGCTGGAACTGGCGCTGCCGATCGCGGGCGAGCACAACGTGCGCAACGCCTGTGCCGCCGCGGCAATCGCGACCGCGCTCGACGTGCCGTCCGATACGATCAAAAAAGGGCTCGAGTCGATGCGCCCGGTCGCGGGACGGCTGCAGCCGAGATCCGGGCAAAACGGTGCGACGCTTTACGACGACAGCTACAACGCCAATCCACGCTCGGTGATCGCGGCTGCCGAGTTTCTCGCGTCGCTGCCCGGCAAGCGCTGGCTCGTGCTCGGTGACATGTACGAACTCGGTGACGAGGCGGCTGCGCTGCACGCCGAAGTCGGGGCCGCGATACGGGAAGCCGGTATCGATCGCCTGTACACGTTCGGCGAACTGAGCACGCATGCCGCCGAAGCGTTCGGGGAGGAGGCGCGCACCTTCGATTCGCTGGATGCGCTCGTCGGCGAAATCAGCGCGGCGCTCGACGCCGACGTCAACCTGCTCGTCAAGGGCTCGCGCGGCATGCGCATGGAGCGCGTCATCGAAGCACTGTCCGGCTCCGGAACGCCGGGTAAGGGGGGCTGACGATGCTGCTCTATCTCACCGAGTACCTTGCGCAATTCGAATCCGGTTTCAACGTATTCAGCTACCTGACGATGCGCGCGATTCTCGGTGCGCTGACCGCACTCGTCATTTCGTTTGTTATCGGGCCGCGCATGATCGCCAAGCTCAGCGTCAACCAGGTGGGCCAGCCAGTCCGGGAGGAGGGCCCGGACACGCACCTGATCAAGGCGGGAACGCCGACCATGGGTGGTGCGCTGATCCT
>JBFISV010000199.1:0-5061 GCA_041608415.1 Woeseiaceae bacterium | reverse complement strand
GCTTGCAATCGACGTCAATCCGAACAGGGCGACGAGGGCGACGGCGACGGCGACGGACGGCCAGTGGCGGGTACTCAGGTCAGTTAGACTCATTAATTTTCGATCCCGATCGTTCCCCGTTTAGCTCTGTGACCGCCGGACCGCATCGGAGTTCAGGCGTGTCTTCGCGCCGCACGTGCGCGCCACCGAATCTGACCGCTTTGTCGCGAAGCGCACGGGTACTTTAGCTTGGATGCGCGAAAACTCGATAAGGTTTCAATGTCCGGGCAAATTCCCCACGATCGATACATCGGCTTAGATCCAATCTAATATTCGACATTTCACCGTACCGGGCTGAGCCTGCCTGGACTATACTTCGCCGTGCGCGAAATCGGTGAAACGTTTGCGCGCGTACGCTCATTAATAACGCAGAAAAAAGTAAGGGGACGAACGTGAAAGAAATTCTCATGACGCTCACCTTGAGCGGACCGCTGCTTGTACTCGGTAACCACGCGGCGATCGCCGACGAACACGGCGACGGACCCACCGCATACCCGGTCGAACTGTATGCCTGCAACTATTTAGAGGGCAAGGGGCCCGCGGACCTCGACAAGGCGACCGCCGAGTTCAATGCCTGGGCCGACAAGCAAAAGCTCACCGACTACTCCGCCTACACGCTGACGCCTTTTTACATGGGCCCGGAACAGGACTTCGATTACGTGTGGCTCGGCACGTCACCGTCGGCCGAGGCGATGGGGCGTGCGCAGGACAACTGGCTGGCGACGGGCCAGAAGGGCGCGGCCGCGTTCGCGGCGATGAGTTCCTGCGACGCGCACGGCAATTTCGCGGCGCTGCCCTTCAAGGCGCCGCCCGATGAACAGCGGTCGAGTTTCGTGCTGTCATTCTCGGACTGCAGCATGCCCGACGGCGTGACCTTCGGCGACGTGGCGCCCGCACTCGGCGAGTGGGCCGAATACCGAACGAGCCACGGATCGGAGGCGGGCATGTGGGTCCTTTTCCCGGCTTACGGCGGCGGCGGCGAAGAATTCGATTTCAAATTCGTCGCGGGCAACGCGAGCCTCGCGGAACAGGGCAAGGACTGGGATCAATACGCGAAAGAGGGCTGGAAAAAGGCCGAGGAGTTGTTCACGGGCAAGCTCGAGTGCGATTCCGCGCGTGTTTACGTCGGCACCACGCGGCGGCGCGCGGCGGACGGCGACTAGACGAACGGGCCACGGCCCGGGTAGCGGCGAGCGCGCTGCGCTCGCTTGCACCGGGGAAACGTGCTGGAACCGCAACGGCTTCCGGCAGAGCGACCGGATGCCGGCGTGCGCCTCGGGACTCGCTATTTAAAGAACTCGCTATGAAAAAAAAGGACATCGACGACAGGATCTTCGGGCTCTACGACGAGTACTGTCACGGTCACATCAGCCGCCGGCAGTTCCTCGGGCGCGCGGGCAAGATCACGATCGCGGGCGGCTCCGTGCTCGCCCTGGCCGAGAGCCTGTTGCCGCGTTACGCCGACGCCGCGATCGTGTCTTTCACCGACGAACGCATCAGGCCGCGATACGTCGATTACCCCTCGCCCGGCGGTACGTCGGGCGAGATGCGCGGCTATCTCGTCGCGCCGGCGGGCGCAGGCCCGTTTCCCGCCGTGCTCGTCATTCACGAGAACCGCGGCCTCAATCCCTATATCGAGGACGTTGCACGCCGCGCCGCGGTCGAGGGGTTCCTGGCGCTCGCGCCCGACGGCCTGGCGCCGATCGGCGGCTATCCGGGCAACGACGACGACGGGCGCGCGATGCAGGCGTCGCTCGACCCGGACCGGCTGCGCCGGGACATGCAGAACAGCGCTCTTTTTCTGCGCTCGCACGATCTGTGCACGCGCAAACTCGGGGCGACGGGCTTTTGCTGGGGAGGCGCGACGACGAACTACCTGGCCGCCGCCTTGGGCGAGCAACTGGACGCCGGTGTGCCGTTTTACGGCACCGCGCCCGACGCCGGGGACGTCGCGAAAATCCGCGCGGCCCTATTGATCCACTATGCCGAGAACGATCCGCGCGTCAATGCCACGCGCGCCGGCTTCGAAGCCGCGCTCGAGCAGAACAGGATTCGCTATCGCATGCACACCTACCCGGGCACGCGGCACGGCTTCCACAACAATTCGACACCTCGCCATGACGAGGAGGCGGCGGAGCTGGCCTGGCAGCGTACGATCGATTTTTTCAGGGAATACCTCGCTTAGCGGGCTGCCCCGTCAAACACGTCAGGGTTTTCGAAACAGCAGCGTAAACCGGTCGGTGTTGCCCGAAACCGACCGTCGGCCGACCTCGTACTCGAGCTCGTCGTCGGCGCGGTAGTGCAGGTCCGTGTACGCGACGAACTCGAAGCCCGTATCTAAAAGCTCCTTGATGACGAGCACCGGGTCGATGCGCCGGCGGTTCTCCGGGTCGGCCGGTTCCATGTGCCGTCGCGTGTGATCGACGACGCCGTAGAGGCCGCCGCGCTTGAGCGCGTCGAAGACCGCACGGTTGATCGTGGCGCGCGACTCCGGGTCGAAATTGTGAAGGTTGCGAAACGTCACCGCCATGTCGAGATCGGTGACGCCGAAGTCGAACGCGTCGACCAGGTAGACGCCGCGCTCCTCGGAACGGCGAAGATTGTCGCTCGTCTGCAGTACCTCGACGCCTTCGAATCCGGGCAGCCCGAGTACGCGCTCGCGGACCCTGTCGGTCCCGAGGGCGACGTAAAGCGTGCCGTTTTCGGCGAGCACGGGCGCGAGCACCCGCGTGTACCAGCCGCCGCCGGGCAGCAGCTCGAGCACGCGCATGTCGTCCTCGAGCCCGAAGAATTTGAGCGTCTCGAGCGGGCGGCGGTTGCCGTCGCGAGCGCGGTCGGCCTCCGGGCGCGATTCGGCCGCAAGTGCAGCCGCCACCTTGGCGTCGATTTCATTCGCCGCAGCGACGGCGCCGGCCAGCGACACCAACACACACACAAGCATCAATCTCACGGGCTGACTCCTCAAATCGGGTTTCGGATTTCGCACGGCCTGCCGGCCGCCGTGCGCGCAGCAGGGTAACCGATGTGCGCCCGCACGTAAAAAAGTGAACGCAAAAAGCACAATTCTCGCGGGCGTCAGGAACCGTCGCGGGCCGTCACCGTGACGATGTCCGCGAGCAGCACGTCCGGGTGCAGGAACGACGGGCTGTAGATGTTGCGAACCTTGCCCTCCGCATCGATGAGGAATACCCGCAGGATGTGCGACATCGTGCCCCGCGGCTTGCCCGACGGGTCGACATCGCGAATGACGGCCTGGCCGTAATCGTCGAGGATCGGCGCCAGGGTTTGCTCCGATGCGGCCGTCAGGAAACGCCAGTCGACCTCGTGCTGCCGGAAGGACTTACCGTAATTCGCCATGACGTCGGGCGAGTCGTTGAAGGGATCGAAACTCACGCTGATCAGTCGTACCGCATCGCGGAGCTTCTCGTCGGCAGCCAGGCGCTGCTGCACGCGCCCGAGCACGAACGTCGCGAGCGGGCAGCCGTTCACGTCGGGACAGGTCGTGAAAATGAAGCTCAGCACGACCGTCCGGTCCCTGAACAGGCCGTGTAACGTGACGGCGTTGCCGGCGCTGTCCAGCAGTTCGCCGTCGGCGGCCGCGCCGAGCGGCGGCAACGCGTAGCTGCCCGGAACCGGCGCGGGATACTCGAGCGCCGAATATCCCGGCGCGAGGACCTGCGGCCGCGCGTCCTCGACATGATGCGGCGCTTGTTGGCCCGAGCCGAACGCGGGCAGCAGGAGCAGCGGCGCCAGCGCGCACGCCCTCCACCGGCCGCTCGTGCGCCTGTGCGTATGCCTGCTCATGCGTGACCCGATGCACTCGGGCAATTGCAGCGGCCCTGCTCTCTACTTGCCGTACAGCGAGTAAGCGCCGAAGCGCATCTGGTGCGGCGTGCCGAGCTTCGCGGCCAGAAAATCGATCGTGAAATCGTGCTGGAGTTCGCCGTCGGCCCACGTATAGGCCTTGAAATACTGCAGGTCCTCGCCCTCGGGCGCCTCGACCTTGTCCCAGTTCGCGAGCAGCGAGGACGTGTAATACAGGCGTTCGCCGTCCCAGCTCTGCGACACCATGTTCACCTGCGCGCCGATCTTTTCTTCCATGAGCTGCTCGGGCGCATGCGGATCGGAAATGTCCCAGAGCCGCGTCAGGCCATCGTTCCAGGTGTTGACCCAGAGCCGCTGGTCGTCGGCCGAAATGGAAATGTCGACGGGCAGCGGGATCTTGCTCGCATCGCCGATGTCGGCGACGGCCTTGGCCTGCCATTCGCCCGCATCGTCTTCGTAGATCAGCCAGATCTTGGACGTCAGTGCCGTCGTCGTGAAGCAGAAATTGCTTCTCGCCCCCCATGCGCAGCGAATCTCCAGCGGCGCGCCGGGGACGTCGAGAATCTTCTTCGGCTTGCGCGTGTGCAGGTCCCAGACGACGACGGTGTTACCGAAGCGCTGCATCGCCTCCGCGTCGGCCATGAGCGTGCCGAGGTTCATCATGTAATTGTTCCAGCCCGTGAACGACGAGGTGATCATGACGTTGCGGCGCGGCAGCGCGCGCACGTCGTAACCGTAGCCGTCGGCGAACTTGCCGCTCTTGACCGCGCCATGAAGGTTTTCGTCAGTCGGCATCCAGTGCGTCGCGACGTAGTCGCCGGCATTCGTGTATTCGACGAGCGCCGTGCGCCCGCCGTGATCGGCGCTGTTCGACAGGCCCGTCAGCAGCATGCGTCCCGGTAATGCGTAGTTGGTGTGCGGCCCGACGACGCCGCCGCTCTTCGCGACGAAATCGTCGATCGTCTTGGTGAGCGCAGGCTTCGCGGGATCGCTGTGCACGTCGAAGATCATGATCTTGCTCGTGTCGAGACCCGAAGCCCAGAGGTATTGCCGGTCGTCCGTCAGGCCCGAATGGTGCGCCTCGTTGCGGCCGCCGATCGAGAGCGTATGCACGACCTCGCCGTAGGTCTCGGAGTCGGGCCGCACGTCGACCGTGACGAGCTTGTCCTGCTCGTCGCCGACACCCTCGACACCGAG